>JAITUS010000102.1 GCA_031286185.1 Rickettsiales bacterium | reverse complement strand
TTAGAAAAATGCAGACGATTGTGGAAAAATTGCGAGCGGAAACTCAACACTAGCTTACAGATGATTGCTCTCTCCTTCATTTCTCTCCTATTACGAAGATTTTAAACAGGTTCTTATAATATTATTTATTTCCTTTTCTCATATGAGCAGTGCTGCTGATAGTGATCTTGATGCAACTACCAAAGTAATATGCAATATCATTAAATACGTTTGGGGAATAGGTGGACCTCTTATGACTATAGTAATAATAGGTGCGGCTTTGCTTGCGATATTCGGTAGAATGCCATGGCCTGCTCTTTTTGCACTCGGTGTATTTTGCGCTGTGTTTTTTGGTGCAAAAGCTATTGTGACAAAAGTAATCGGTGGTGTAGGTGGTACTGAAAGTACTTCCATTATGGATAAATGTGGAGCGGAAGAAAAGAAATAAATTCTTTTGCTAATAAATTGCTTCCATTGTACACATTGCAACTGATAGTTGCTGCTTTGCACTTCTGATACCAAATTGCTTCATTGATAATAAAAAAATACTTCCCTTTCTCTGAGAAATCTGTTATATTTAGTTTAATTACTGACTTTCATTGTTTCTAGAATATTTTTCCCTTGATAGTTATTTTATAATGAATTTGTCAGTAGTTTTTTTTGTTGTTACGCAACAAAGCCCGCTGGAATCTAAATTTTTTAGGCTGGATTTTGTGGTCAAGCCACGGCTATATGTAAGTAATTTAATATGAAAAGGACCCAATACAATAATTTAGTTTCATCTTATGCTAGAGCGCTGTTTTATATCTCAGAAGATAAACTAGGTACTACAAGAAAAGAGGTAGAATTTTTGTTGGCTTCTTTTAAAAATCAACGTGATATTTTTATATACCTATCTCATCCTATGATTTCCCTTGCACGCAAAAAAGAAGTGATACTCTCTATAAATGAAAACTTAAGTGAGAACTTAGTGAAATTTATTATGGTTGTATCTGCAAACAGGCGCTCTGATTTATTAATCCTGATATTAGAAAAATTCTTAAATTTTGTGAAAGAAAATGAAAATGAATTGGAAATTATTATAAAGTCAGCAGAGGCTTTGAAGGAACCAGATATGAAAATAATTACTGAATCTTTGAGCTTTCTTGGTAAAATAACAAAGGTAAGTAACGTGGTTGACCCTTCTATACTGGGCGGTTTTGTGGTGAAGTATGGTTTTAATTTGATTGATGCTTCGCTGAAAGGTTACCTAGGTAGATTGGTTGATTTGAGTAAAATGGAAATATTGAAAATAAGGAATTGTGTATGAAAAACGGTGTAAATGCTTCTGAAGTAGTAAACATAATAAAAGAAAAAGTTGAGGCGTTTGATAATCCTGTAAAGCGAGAAAATATAGGTGAAGTGATTTCAGTAACTGATGGTATTGCATTGGTTTACGGACTCAAAAAAGCAAAGTTTGGTGAAAAGGTATTCTTTGCAAGTGGTATAGAAGGAATAGTTTTTGATTTAGATCATGATATAGCTGGAATAGTGGTGCTTGGTAATGATCGTGATGTCAAAGAAGGGGATATTGTAAAATGCAGTGGTAACGTTGTGCAGGTTCCTGTAGGGCATGAATTATTGGGAAGAGTCATAAATGCATTAGGTTACCCTATAGACGACGGCGGGGAAATTAGAACCAAAAACAAAATGGACATGGAGTCTAAGGCGCCAGGCATTATTGATCGTAAATCTGTGCATGAACCTCTGCAGACGGGAATTAAGATTATAGACTTACTAATTCCAATAGGCAGGGGACAGCGTGAATTGATTATTGGCGATAGGCAAACCGGTAAAACTACTATTGCGCTTGATACCATCATTAATCAGAGGAAAATTAATGATGAAGTGGACGAAAATCAAAGAGTTTACTGTGTTTATGTTGCTATTGGACAAAAGATTTCAACAGTGGCAAAAGTGGTAAATAAGCTGAAAGAAAGTGGGGCATTAGAATATACAACTGTAGTTGTGGCTAGTGCATCTGATTGCGCACCTATGCAATTTTTAGCACCTTATGCTGGTTGCACCATTGGAGAGTTTTTCCGTGATAATGGAATGCATTGCTTGGTGGTGTATGATGATTTATCTAAGCACGCCGTGGCATATAGGCAGATGTCCTTATTATTGAGGCGTCCTCCTGGCCGTGAAGCTTATCCTGGAGATATATTCTATGTACATTCCCGCTTGCTTGAAAGAGCTGCCAAAATGTCTGATGAAAAAGGGCAGGGGTCTCTAACTGCTTTGCCAATTATCGAAACTCAAGCTGGTGATGTATCTGCATATGTTCCAACTAACGTAATTTCGATTACCGATGGACAAATCTTTCTTGAGTCTGAATTATTTCATAAAGGATTTCATCCTGCGGTAAATATAGGTTTATCAGTTTCACGGGTTGGTTCTGCTGCGCAATTGAAATCTGTGAAAAAAGTTGCTGGTTCTATAAAGCTAAGTTTGGCTCAATATAGAGAGTTAGAAGATTTCGCAAAGTTTGGTTCTGATCTCGATGCTAGTGTTCAACTATCCTTAAACAAGGGTAAATATCTTGTTGAGTTATTAAAGCAAAGACAGCATTCACCTATGCCAATAGAAGAGCAAGTGGCGTTGATGTACGTCTTTTCTAATCTATATGATCAGTTAAGCAAGGTACAAATAAGCGATGTCAATAAATTTGAATATGATCTTATCAATTATTTTCATGCTGTGCACCCTGGAGTTTTAAAAAAGTTGTCAAACAGCATGAATGATGGTATAAAAGACGATATTTTCAATATTGTGAGTAATTTTGTTACTCAATTTAATTACGTTTAGGTGGTGGTTATGGCTTCATCAATTGTTAATAAGTTTCCTATGACAAGGGAAGGTTTTGAACATATGCAAGCCGAGCTTGAGAAATTAAAGGAAGAAAAGCCTTCCATTATACAAGCTATTTCTGATGCACGTGATCAAGGTGATTTATCCGAAAATGCGGAGTATCATGCTGCACGAGAAAGGTTAGGTTTTATTGAAGGACGTATAATGGAGTTAGAAAACAAGATTTCACATGCAGAAGTAATAGAAGTGAAAAGCTTGTCTGGCGATTTAGTAATGTTTGGCGCAACCGTAACATTAAGCATGCTCGGTGATGATGGTAGTGAAGCAGAATATATTTATAAAATCGTAGGTGAGTATGAAGCTGATGTTTCAAAACAGTTGATATCTACTAGTTCACCTTTAGGTAGTGCTTTAATTGGCAAAAAAGTTGGCGAATATGTGGAAGTGGTAGTGCCAAGCGGAGAGAAGTTGTATAAAGTAGTTAAGATTGAATTTAAATAAATTATGGTACAGACCACTTATGCATCAATGAGTCTATCTAGCATTTCTCCTGTGGAAGATGTGTTAGAGGATGCCCATTCTGGTAAGTTATTTATTTTAGTTGATGATGAGGATAGAGAAAATGAAGGTGACCTGATTGTCTTAGCTGAAAAACTAGAGCCAAAACATGTAGCTTTTATGGTTAGATATGGTACTGGCATTGTATTTTTAGCTATGACAAGACCTTATATGAGTAGGCTAGGCCTTGAGTTTATGAGGAAAAGTAATGTAGATGAAAAGCTTATTCCTCACACTGCATTTACTACATCAATTGATGCACGTTATGGTATTACAACAGGTGTTTCTGCTCGTGATAGAACGCGCACAATACTTACCGCTGTTGATGAAAAGAGCACTAAAGATGATATTATTACTCCCGGTCATGTTTTTCCTATTATTGCAAACGATGGTGGGGTCTTGGCACGCAATGGTCATACTGAAGCAAGTGTTGAAATAGCAAAGTTAGTTGGCCTTAATCACGCAGCTGTAGGGTGTGAATTAGTGAACGATGATGGCTCTATGATGCGCTTACCTCAGTTGCTTAAATTTGCTGAACAACATAAGATTAAGTTAACTACCATCGATAAACTTGTTAGCTACGTTAAAAAGTTAAGCTAGCGTTTATAAACTTGTATAATTTAAGTGTTAAAATGTAAAATTCCTAAAAATTATACAAATATGGAATTTTCATGTTTAAAATTGCTAAGTTTTTTACCTTATTGCTCTTTTTTATATATTGCAGTAGCGCTTACTCTGTTAACGTTATTAGAGATAGTGAGGTGGAGGCAGTGGTAAAAGAACTAGCACAACCATTATTTTCTGCTGCAGGCATCGATAGTGATCGGATAAAAGTTTTCATAATTAATGATAATTCTATTAATGCTTTCGTAATTAATAATAGCATTTTCATTCACTTAGGACTTTTGCAACATTCGACTGAGCCTTACATTTTGCTTGGCATATTAGCACATGAGATTGCTCACATATCTGCTGGTCATATATTGCAGATGAGTGGTGCTGTGGGTTATTTTCAATCGATAGCAATGATCAGTTATGTGGTAGGATTGGTTTCTACTATTATTATTAATCCCCAGGTCGCTAGTGCAATTTTGCTAAGCGGCGTAGCACTTAGCTCAAGGCTGTTTTTTAACTATTCTCAAGAGCAAGAAAGTGTAGCAGATAGTTATGCTTTAAGGTACCTTGATGAATCTGGTTATGATAATTCAGGTATGAAAGAGGTTTTTGACTACTTTAAAAGTATCGAACATGAAAATACTGAAGGGTATTTTCGTACTCATCCATTTAGTGATAAGCGTATATTTGCTGTACAAAATTATAAGGTTAAAAACAATGTGAAACCAATTCTTGCAGATAAGTTACTAAGGTTTAAGCGTATGGTTACAAAGCTAGATTCCTTCTTTTTTCCCATCCATGTGTTATCCAATAAATATGAAGGTAATTCTGAGTACGTAAATGCTATAATCCATTATAGGCAAGGAAAGATAGAAGAGGCTATTGCTATAGTTGATTCATTAGTTCAAAAGTTACGTAATGACCCATACTTATATGAATTAAAAGCAGAAATGCTGTACAAGGCGGGGAATTTAGGTGAAGCAATAAAAATGTACGAAGAATCGCTTAAGTATTTATCTGAGAAAGACAGTTATTTGGTGAAATTTGCATTATCCCATACTTTATTGTTATACGGTGATGTAAAGAAAGCAATTTTTTACCTGGAACAGACCGCAAGTATAGAACAAAATAATGCCTTCGTCTGGAAATACTTAAGTATTGCGTATAAACGTAATGCCGATACGGCAATGCATTATTTTGCTTTAACAAAAAAGGCTTGTATTGAAGGTAATTTAAAACAATTTATGAAATATGCTGAGTTAGCTGTTAAAACCTTACCAAAGGACAGCCCTTACTTGTTGCAAATTGAAGATATGAAACGATTTAATGGATGACAACAAACACTTGTATCCATTCAGGTGAGCGGGTTAAGAAACGATAGATAAGAGGCTGTGGAAAGGATTTAGCTCCTTTTGCTTCCGTGTTAAGTATAAGAACCTGTTTAAAATCTCGAAGAGATGAGGTAAAATAAGCATAGATTAATAATGAGGTGTCTATGCGGAAAAGTTATCCAAGCAGTATAAGTCGAGA
>JAITUS010000066.1 GCA_031286185.1 Rickettsiales bacterium | reverse complement strand
AGTGGGCTAAATAAGATGTAATGTGGTTGATTTGTTAACACTTTGCACGCTTTTAGGCGAAAAATAGATCATTTAAAGCCTTTTTGCTTGTTCCTCAGCCGGTCCCCTGAACAGATACTATTTTTGTAATGCTAATTATGTTGAACTCTCTTGAATGGCCCTCTTCGGCTGGAATTATATTAAATATTAATTCTTTTCCATCTGAAGACAAAGTTCCATTATCTACCCTATAGTTATTCACATGGCAACCGCTGCTGTCCTCTATTCTCTCTTCTATTTTTAAAGATCTGAGATCAAGGACAATATCTTTATGTATGTTCTCATTTGGACCTATATATTCATATAGGTTTTTAAATATCAAATTCTCATGTTTATCACGTTCTACTATATATGTGCTAAGATCTGTAAGATCTGACTATCCTTATTATATTCAGATACTACATAATAAGCATTATCCTCGAAAAATCCCGAATAGTCATCGAAAAAATTTATAAAGTCTGTCATAATATTTGCCTTTTGTTATCAAACTATTAATATGATAACTAATATTCCTACATAAGTCAAGCAAGTTAATTTATTAGTATTTTTGCGATCAGGCCCCAGCCATCACACCACTTGGAGATTTCCTCTTTGATTCAGCTCTTTTACCTTTGGCTCGCTGATCATAGTCCGAACGATATTAGCTGCCATAGCAGCACAGCCCAAAATGAAAAAAGTAATAGAAACAAAAGGAATAATAGGAGATTCAAAAGGTAATACAGGTATAATTCCCTCTATTAAAAACGAGGCGCTAGATGTAATATTAATATGGATCTTTGTTAGCTTTTCTTGTCCTGGAGTGTTTTCTATGCTAAGCTGATTATTAAGATTGCGGTTTCGAAAGTGGTCAACATATGACCACATATTCAAACCGAGTGAAACTATACTTAGTGCAATACTCAAAACAGCAGAGTGCAAATTTAAGCTAGGAACATCAAAAACTAGTGATGCTATATACCCCATAAAAGAAGCAATGAATAGCGTGGTAACTAGACGTTTTGAGTAAGTTCTTATTTTTTTTCTGTGGGCAAGTTCCTCTTTCTCATGACTCATAAACTTAAGCATAATTAATACATTATGACATTAATTCGTTCAAAAAACAATATGTAAGTTAAGAGTGCCCGAGAGAAGACTTGAACTTCCACAACTGAAAAGTTACCAGCACCTGAAGCTAGCGCGTCTACCAATTCCGCCACCCGGGCTTTTTGTAGTTTACTATGTTAAAGTTAAATAATATACTTAAGCAATTTTTAGTTCAAAGGTAATGTCGGACAATTTAAACCTAGATCAAATATTTTTTGCTCAAAACAATGTTAATATTAATAACGTATATGAAATAGTCAACAGCGCTTTGAGCAATAGCGATGGCGGTGAGCTATTTTTAGAGTTTTGTCAGTCAGAGTCTCTGGTTTTCGATGATGACATATTGAAACACATGGATTTGAATACCAGAAGGGGATTTGGCCTGAGGTCTTTTTGCGAGGACAGCACATCTTTTGTTTGTTCTTCCGAGATTAGCAAAAAAGAAATTAGTAATGCTGCTTCTATAGTTAAAAGCTCAGTGTCTTTGAACAAAACAAATTCAATAAGCTTAAACAAAGAGACAAAAAACCTATATTCGAAAATTAACCCCATAAATGAAATAGATCTAAGCTCAAAAATTAAACTGCTCAACGAGGTTAATGAGTATGTAAGATCCAAAAATAACTGCGTGAAGCAAGTAAAAATCACTCTAAGTGGAGAATGGCAAGTTGTACAAATAATAAAGGGTGATCACAGATTAAGCGATATTAGGCCTTTAGTACGTTTTTATGTGCTAGTTATCGTAGAGAAAGATGGTCGCACCGAAAGAGGTTCTGCAGGACACGGTGGACGGGATTCTTATAGCGAGTTTATTTCTGGGAAAAAGTGGAAGGAAGTTGCAAACCAGGCTTTGGAACAAGCATTAGTAAATCTTGAAGCGGTTCCAACTCCAGCTGGAGAGATGACAGTTGTTTTAGGTCCGGGCTGGCCAGGAGTGTTGTTACATGAAGCTGTGGGTCATGGACTCGAAGGCGATTTTAATCGTAAAGAAGTATCAGCATTTTCAAATTCTATTGGTAAACAAGTAGCAGCTAGTGGCATCACAGTAGTTGATGATGGAACTCTGTCTAATTTGCGTGGTTCTATTAGCATAGATGATGAAGGTACTCCTTCTGGTTATAATGTGTTGATAGAGGATGGAATCCTCAAAGGATATATGCAGGATCATATGAATGCTAAACTCATGGGGGTAAATCCAACCGGTAATGGGAGAAGGGAAAGTTATAAAGAAGTTACTATGCCGCGCATGACAAACACCTATATGTTGCCAGGGAAACATACACCAGAAGAAATAATATCTAGCGTAAAGAAAGGTCTATATGCAGTAAATTTTGGTGGTGGGCAGGTTGATATAACATCAGGAAAATTTGTTTTTTCATCTTCAGAGGCTTATTTAATAGAGAATGGTAAAATTACACAGCCAGTCAAAGGAGCAACGCTAATTGGTGACGGTCCAACAGTGCTGAAAAAGGTATCCATGGTTGGCAATGACTTAAAGCTAGATCCCGGTATTGGCACATGCTCAAAAGACGGGCAAAACGTGCCTGTTGGGGTTGGTCAACCAACACTCAAAGTTGATGCAATTACGGTAGGCGGAACTGAGTTATAAGTTAAAGGTATTCACAGGACTTTTTCTTTCATTCGGCTGATCTACATTAACTTGTCCAAGCGCAGCATCAGGCTGCTCACTATTTTCTCTTCCTTGAGTAGGCTGCTCACCCCTTTGGGTAAGCCGCTCTTCTGCCAAAGCAGGTTGATTATCTCTTCCAGTTCCCTTAACTGGAGTTTTTAGAATTTCACTAATTCTACTACTAATTTCACCACCCCATTCTTTCTCCTTTTCAGTATCAGGGTTATATAAAGTACCTTTTTTGTTATTTAAAAAAAGAACCCCAACACCTCCTTTTACGGCGAATATTGTACCAATAGCAGCAGCAACTATCGCGAATGTAGTAGGGCCAAAAACTAATATTGAGGCAATGGAAAAAAGAGTAGGAAGAAAAATCTTACGTAAGAACGTTGTTACCATTTCTTCGTCACTAAGTGGTGGCTCATCTTCTTCTTTACCTCCACCTAAAAATGGTACTTTTTCTTTTAGCCCACTCATAAGGGAGCCAGAAATGTTTTTCTGGTCTAACTTCATTCCAAGCAGCCACCCAGCAAGCTTTATAAGTGAATCTTTAGCTTCTGTACCGCGTATATCAACTACACACTCATCAACCACTTCTTTTATTTTATTATTCTCTAAATTCTCTTTGCTAGCTAAATTTTTTTCTCTAATTTTCTCAAATACGGAAAATAAAAACTGGGGGAAATTTTCTTCACTTAGTGACTTTATTTTTGAATTAACATCGTTGAATATCTTTCCGCTATTCTCAAGTACAAAAGTAAAAATTTTCTTTTCATTTTCATTATGTAATCGAGCTAACTGCTCCTCTTTTAATGACTTTTGTTTCTCTAATTTCTCTTTTTCCTGCTCTGAAAGTTTTTCTTGCAGTTTCTCTTGTATTTTATTTATCTCCTGTTGTGTTTGCTTCTCTGGATTCTCTAAAGTATCTAGAAAAGCACGATAGATTAACTGATGTTCCTTTCTTTCAAAAGTTTTCTTATCTTCTGTTTGTGTAGTTAATATTTTTGTCATAACTGACTTACTCACATTTACTATACTTTGATTGTAGCATATTTTTCATATTAGTTCAAATGATTTATACTCTTAGAACCTGTTTAAAATCTTCGTAATAGGAGAGAAATGAAGGAGAGAACAATTATCTGTAAGCTAATGTTGAGTTTCCGCTCGCAATTTTTCCACAATCGTCTGCATTTTTTTACCAAGCAAAAGATCTCTCAACAAACCATCTTTTTGGCAATACGACGAAAGTGTGTAACTCACTTCGCTTTATTACTTCAACAGTTGCACCAATGATAGCTTTTATTTGTGTTGCAAAATTTTCTCCTGTGTAGCCGGAATCAA
>JAITUS010000064.1 GCA_031286185.1 Rickettsiales bacterium | reverse complement strand
TTGGCCTGATTTTTTCAAATTGCTCTCGACTTATACTGCTTGGATAACTTTTCCGCATAGACACCTCATTATTAATCTATGCTTATTTTACCTCATCTCTTCGAGATTTTAAACAGGTTCTGAGATGTATGGTTTTACCCTTTTGAATTTATACGCTTACAGTGCTCCAGAATTAACCATTACACCCTGGAACCATATACTACTTATAACTCACTTTCACGCAATATCGGTCGTTCTTAAGAAGCAATCTAACATTTTTTATTCCTTGATTGCGAAGCTTTGATGCAGCTGACTTGGCAGTCTGAGCATTTTCAAAAAATGCGACATATCCCTTACTTTCTGCACTGTTTTGTTTTGGGTGACGTTTCTGCATTTCTTTTTCATACTGCTTTTTATAATGAGGGGTTTTTTGTATTAGCCGTCTTGACATTTTTTTTAGATACGTAATTTTTACCATAGTTAATCCATCTTCATGGAACCCTAAAATTTTCGCTGCTTTTTCTGAAAGATCTATTATTCTACCCTTAACAAATGGCCCTCTATCGTTAACTCTTACGATAAGTTGCCCTCCATTTTTTAAGTTAGTGACAAGAATAAAGCAGGGTAGAGGTAAAGTCTTGTGCGCTGCGGAAATTGAGTTACGGTCAAACACTTCACCGTTTGCCGTAAGTGTGCCATGATCTTCCATCCCATACCATGATGCTACTCCTATTTCCTCGTGATGGTTACAGTGTTTGGGATGATAAGTTACCCCATTTACTGTGTAGTTATTGCCAATTTTATAATGACCTGCGGCATCATTACACCTGCTGCGAAACCCGCAACTACTTATCAAAACAAATATTAGGCATAAAAAAGCTAGATTTTTTATCATTGTATTCAGTGAAAGGGTTCGATACCATGAGGATTTTAAATTATACTATAACAAATTTAGTAATCAGTAAACGTTTACTGCTAAATATGAACAATACTCGAAAAGAAACAATACATATAATTGGTATAGGTGGAATTGGAATGAGCGCAATTGCTGAAATTCTTCATAATTCTAATTATAAAGTCCAAGGCAGTGATATGCAATCAAATGACAATGTAAATAGGTTACAAAAGCTAGATATAGAGGTCTATATTGGTCACAATGCCAATAACATCAGGCAAGCCCAAGTGGTCGTGCATTCCTCTGCAATAAAATCTGATAATGTGGAATTAGTTGCAGCAAGAGATAACAATAAAACCATTTTGCATAGGTCAGACATACTTGCCGAAATTATGAAAGATAAATATGTGATAGCAGTTTCAGGTTCAAGTGGAAAGACAACAACAACGGCTATGATTGCCTCTATTCTTGACCACTCTGGTACCGATACAACTGTAATTGTGGGAGGGATATTGAACTCCTACCAAAATAACTCAAAACTTGGCAAGAGTGATATTTTTTTGATTGAAGCTGATGAGTCTGATGGAACTATGTTAAAAATCCCTGCAAATATCGCTGTCATAACGAGTGTTAATGACGATCACATAGACCATTACGGCACATTTGACAATCTCAAAAATGCATTTTCTCAATTTGCAAACAACGCAGATTCTGCGATTTTGCCTGATTCTGTAGGTATCAATTGTGATGCAGGTAACTCTATAATGTTTGGGTTTGAAGGTGGTAACATTAGAGCCAGCAACATTAAGCAGCATGTCAGCAGCATAGAATTTGATGTGTTGATTGACAATAACCACAGAATAAAGAATGTAGTAATATCAAACACAATAGGAATGCATAAAGTCAGCAATGCCCTGGCTGCAATATCGGTTGCGGTAAAACTTGGAATTAGCGATGCGGACATTAAAAAGGGCCTTTTGGAATTTAAAGGAGTAGCAAGAAGATTTTCTTTAATTGCTGATATTAAAGGCGTTAAGTTAATTGAAGATTATGCCCATCATCCAAACGAAATACAGGCAACCCTGGCAGCAGCACGTTTGATCACTAAAGGAAAGGTAATAGGGATTATCGAACCGCTCCGTTTTGCTCGCATTCGTAATTTTTTTGATGAATTCGTACAAGTCTTTATGATGTTTGACTATGTCATCCTCACTCCTGTTCATCCTCCAGAAGATGAGCCTATTCCCGGTTGTGGAATTGATGATATACAGAAAGCCTTAATCAGCAGTGGGTTTAGTAACGTAGAGATTATGAATAATGCTTTGCTCATTTCACATTTCATCAATGATTCGACAAATTCAGGTGATGTAGTACTATTTATTGGTGCTGGTGGTAATATAGCTAAGTTAGCAAGAGAAATTGTGGCACTTACGTCAGAAGTAGAGGTTTAACATGATGAAAAAAATAATTAACAATGTATTCGCAAGAGAAATTTTAGATAGCAGGGGTTACCCAACTGTTGAGGTAGAAGTTGAACTCTGTGATGGAGCAACAGGTAGAGCTTCCGTACCTTCTGGAGCTTCAACCGGTAAACTAGAAGCTTTAGAACTGAGAGATCAAGACGAAAAAAGGTACTGTGGTAAGGGAGTGCTGAAAGCTGTTCAATCTGTGAATGGAATGATAGCAAATGAAATTGTTGGCATGGATGCAGCAAACCAGGGTGTAATTGATAAGATTTTAATAGAGCTAGATGGAACGAAAAACAAATCGAAACTTGGAGCAAATGCAACTTTAGGAGCGTCCCTTGCCGTTGCAAAAGCAGCAGCAAACAGTTTCAAAATGCCACTATATAGATATTTAGGAGGAGAGCAGGCAAGTGTTATGCCGGTTCCACTCATTAACATAATCAATGGCGGAGTACATGCGGACAATAAACTCGATTTTCAAGAATTTATGATTCTTCCTATTGGAGCTGAAGCCTTCAGTGAAGCGATCAGAATGTCTGCAGAGGTGTTTCATAATTTGCGCAGCATTCTCAAGAAAAAGGGTTATAGTACAAATGTAGGAGATGAAGGTGGTTTTGCACCGAATATTGAAAGCACCGAAGAAGCGCTTGACCTGATAATTCAGGCTGTGGAGTCTGCCGGTTGTTCAATACAAAATCATTTTGCACTAGGTCTTGACGTTGCTTCATCTACTTTTTATGAAGATAAAATTTACAAATTTGAAAATAGAGAGCTTACTTCAGAAGAATTAGCTAAGTACTATTGTGACCTTGTGGAAAAATATCCTATAATTTCCATAGAAGATGCAATGAGTGAAGATGATCACGAAGGTTGGAAATTGCTTACTACAAAGTTGGGGAACAAAGTCCAATTGGTCGGGGATGATTTGTTTGTTACAAATTGTGAGCTAATATGCAAAGGAATAGAGGAGAAAATGGCAAATGCTGTACTAATCAAGCCAAACCAGATAGGAACATTAACGGAAACTTTTGCTGCCATTGAAATGGCAAAATCGAAAGGCTACAAAGCCGTCATTTCTCATCGATCAGGTGAAACAGAAGACACAACGATATCTCATATAGCAGTTGCATCAAATTGTGGACAAATAAAAACTGGCTCGCTATCGCGCTCTGATAGACTTGCAAAGTATAACGAGCTAATGAGAATAGAAAGCGCACTGGGAAAAAGCGCTAAATACTATTGTGGGTTGGCATGGATTTCATAGACGAAGTTAGATTGTATCTAAAAGCCGGTGATGGCGGTGATGGCTGCGCAAGTTTTCGTCGAGAAAAATTCGTCGAATTTGGTGGTCCAAACGGTGGTAATGGAGGAAAAGGTGGGGACATAGTTTTTGTCAGCGATGCAAATCTCAATACTTTGCTTAATTTTCGTCATAGGAGACACATTAAAGCAAACGATGGAAAAAGTGGGGCAAGCAGAGATAGATCTGGTACAGCAGGAAAAGACGTCGTACTTAAAGTTCCAGTTGGGACACAAATAATAGATGAAGAAAGTGAGGAGATGATAGTAGACCTTGATAAACCCGATATGGAATTTCAAGTAGTACGAGGTGGAAAAGGTGGGCTTGGAAACTCCAATTTTAAATCTTCTACTAACAGGGCACCAAGACATTTTACCTACGGTCAGCCTGGCGAAGAAAAATATGTATTATTAAAACTAAAAGTTTTATCTGACGTTGGCATTATCGGCATGCCAAATGCAGGTAAATCGAAATTTTTAACTCGCTGTTCAAATGCAGGTACAAAAGTAGGTGATTATCCATTCACCACGATAAGACCGCATTTAGGTGTAGCAAAAGTGGATGATAACGAAATTGTAATAGCAGATATTCCTGGAATAATCGCTGATGCTCACCTTGGAGTTGGGCTTGGACATAAGTTTTTGAAGCACATAGAAAGATGTAAAATTTTACTGCATTTAATTGATGTGACTCACGATGATGTCATTTCAGCTTATAATTGTACACACAATGAGTTGGAGCTTTACGATAGTGACCTTGTTAGAAAAGAAGAAGTTGTAGTGTTAAACAAATGTGACTTGTTGGAAGAAGCAGAAATTCTGGAGAAGAAGAATCACTTGACTAACTATCTTGATAAAGAAGTACTATGCTTATCAATTGATGATGATTTACAGCCCATTTTGAGGTTATTAAGTGAAAATTTGAAAAAGAACAACCCTAGGGAAACTGATGTATATGATCCTTTTAAGGCATGAATTTCCCGTTCAATGGCCACGTATAAACGTATCTGTTCAGGGGACCGGCTGAGGGACAAGCAAAAAGGCTTTAAATGATCTATTTTTCGCCTAAAAGCGTGCAAAGTGTTAACAAATCAACCACATTACATCTTATTTAGCCCACTTTATTCTAACAATTTTGCTTATTTAACCGCTTTCTGCCGCTCCACTGA
>JAITUS010000057.1 GCA_031286185.1 Rickettsiales bacterium | reverse complement strand
TTTTGGTCTATGCGTATCAACCTTATTTCGCATATTGGTACTAACGACAATTCAAACATAAATTTCTCTCGTAACCATATCTAACTCTGTTGCAGGGATTTACCATAAGGTTTAGTATTCCTGCTTTTGTCTCATGCTTGCACCCCAGAGGTTGCCATTCTCTGAAGTGTGAAACATACATTACCTCCGATGTCTAGAGAAGATGGAATTTAACCATCACAAAACCACGACTATTCGGATCGCACGTTTATCCGTTCCTTGTGTAGTGGGAATTGGCATTAGAAAAAGCCATAGCACAAAAGTCTTGAAACCTTAATACTATAGTGCAAAATTTATCAAAGAGATTTTAATATTGTGATCAGCATGCATATTTACAACTCTAAACCTGGTAAATTCCCGGTAAAAAGTAGCACTCCTGAGATGAGTATTAGCCAAAGTACTGATATTGGCAGAAACACTTTCCAACCAAGACGCATTAGCTGATCATATCGATATCGAGGTATTGTTGCCCTAATCCAAATAAATATGAACAACAATAAAGCTATTTTCAAGACAAACCAAATTAAACCTGGAATTTTATACAATAAACTAAGCTCTAGAGGAGGATACCATCCTCCTAAGAAAAATATTGTCATCATAGCGCTTGCTAAGATCATGTTTGCATATTCTCCCAAGAAAAAGAGGGCAAAAGGCATTGATGAATATTCAACATTATACCCAGAGACAAGCTCTGCTTCAGCTTCTGGTAAATCAAACGGATGACGGTTGGTTTCTGCAAGAAGAGAGATAAAGAACACTATTGCCATAGGTATGAGTAGTAGATCAACCCAAAATGGCATATTATGCTTTGTTACTACCATTTCTCCGAGATTTAGCGTGCCAGTTGTAACAACAACTGTGGCAACTATTAAGCCTATTGAAACTTCGTATGAGATCATCTGGGCAGCTGACCTTATGCTACCCAAAAATGCATAATTAGAATTACTTGACCAGCCTGCAATAATAATGCCATATACCTCTAAAGAGGATACAGCTAGCACATAAAGTACTCCAACGTTAATATTTGCTATCACCTTAGGAATTACTATCTGCTGCCCGTTTTCTATAATTACTTCAGCACCAAATGGTATAACTGCCCAGGCGATTAATGCTAAAATAAAGGTGAGCATCGGAGCTATGATGAACAATATGGTATTTGTCCTAAATAGTATTATCGGCTCTTTAATCAGTAATTTAATTGCATCTGCAAATGGCTGTAATAGTCCAAAAGGTCCAACTACGCTTGGACCATGTCTTAGCTGAATTGCACCAATAAACTTGCGTTCGAAGTACACCAAATATGCTACTGAGAGCAGTAACGGCACCAAAACAAATAAGATGTTAACTAGCGTGTTCATAGAAAGCTTTAGTACAATCTGCCATTATTTTTGAAGCGCGGCTTATGGAATCTGTCATATAAAAATTATATTCTTTTAGGGCGAAAGGCGCGCTACTTAGTTTTATCTTGTCGTAGGTAATTGGCACCCATTTGTTTTTTACCACCTGGTCAGCGTTTCTAAACTGTGGGCCTATAGTATCTAATTTTTTTTTCACGTCAAATAAACTATCATATGGGAAGGAGAGGCCCAGATATTGTGAAAAATTTTTAATAATCAACCAGTCTTCCTTTGCTTCACCAGGGGGAAATACAGCTAAATTTGTTCTCTGCACTCGCCCTTCAGTATTCACATAAGTTGCATATTTCTCTGTGTATGTAGCTCCAGGTAGAATAACATCCGCTATGTGTGCCCCTCTATCGCCATGATGGCCTTGATAAATTACAAATGTATTTTCTAATTTTGATGTGTCAATTTCATCTGCACCGAGAAGATAAACAGCTTCTATATCGCCACTTTCTGCTTGCTTTAGTATTTTGTTAATGTCTTTTCCACCTTTTTTAGGAACAAATCCAATATCTAATCCGCCAACTCGTGCTGCGGCTTTGTGCAGCACATTAAACCCATTCCAGTCATCTCTGACCATGTTAAAATTTTCTGCAATTGCACCAGCTAGGGCTAAAATTGATTCTGAATCATCTCTTGTTAATGCATCTTGACCGATGATGAGCATAGGGTTTTTAGCAGCGCTTAGCAGCTTGCAAAATTTGTGATTTCCTTTCGCTATTTCATTTAAAATGCCAGGATTATCGCCTAGCTTCTCAACATGATACAAATATTCAATGTCAGGACCAATGCTTGCAATAGGAAAATTGCCTTGTAAATATCTTTTTCTTATACGTGCATTAATAATTGGTGCCTCTACTTTAGGATTTGTGTTTATAAGCAAGCATAAATCTGCATTCTCTATACCCTGAGTAGTGGTGTTGAACACGTATGATCCACGATTATTTTGTATAAATCTTGCTCCATCCTGCCTACAATCTATATTTGCTGAGCCAAGCTTATGCATCATTTCTTTTAGTAGAAGCATAGACTCACAATCTGCTAGATCACCCGCAATTGCAGCTATTTTGTTTGGTCTTGTACTTCTTAATTTTTTTGCAGCAACAGTTAGTGCTTCATTCCAATCAACCGGAATTAATTTACCATCTTTCTTTATATAAGGTTGGTCAAGGCGTTGCACTTTTAGTCCATCGTAGGCAAAACGAGTTTTGTCTGATATCCATTCCTCATTCACTTCTTCATTGAGTCTTGGCAATATTCGCATAACTTCCGGACCGCGGTAATCGACTCTGATCGCACTTCCCGCAGCATCGAGCACATCTATAGTTTCGCAATGTGATAGTTCCCATGGGCGCGCCTTAAATGAGTAAGGTTTTGAAGTTAAAGCTCCTACAGGGCAGAGGTCTATGATATTTCCAGATAACTCAGAGCTAATATGCCTTTTTATATAAGTGCTGATCTCTACATTTTCTCCTCTACCAATTCCTCCAAGTTCGTTTGTACCTGCAACATCAGACAAGAACCTAACGCATCGACTGCAATGGATGCATCTATTCATTGCAGTTTCAATAAGTGGCCCGAAATGCTTTTTTGGTACAGCCCTTTTATGTTCATCAAGTCTGCTAGTTCCCTTCCCATAGGCCATTGTTATATCTTGTAAATCACACTCACCACCTTGATCACAAATTGGGCAATCAAGCG
>JAITUS010000084.1 GCA_031286185.1 Rickettsiales bacterium | reverse complement strand
TAGAAGTAATAACTGGTCAAAAACCGGTAATTACTAAAGCTCGTAAGTCAATCGCAGGATTCAAATTAAGAGAAGGACATACTATAGGTACTAAAGTTACTCTTAGAGGAGAGCAAATGTATATCTTTTTAGAAAAACTAATTAAGATAGCACTTCCTCGTGTAAGAGACTTTAGAGGTATATCACCAAAATCATTTGATGGATTTGGTAATTACACTTTAGGTATTAAAGAGCAATTAATTTTTCCGGAAATTGAATACGACAATGTTGTAAAAATAAGAGGAATGGATATTGTTTTTGTGACAACTGCAGAAACAGACGAAGAAGCGTTAGCACTGCTAACAGCATTCGGACTTCCATTTAGAAAGTAGGTCGACATAGTGGCTAAGACAAGTTTAAAAGTAAAACAAGCAAGAACTCCTAAATTTAAAAGTAGGGCGTATACTCGTTGTAATCGTTGTGGAAGACCTCACGGTGTCTTACGCAAGTTTGGATTATGCCGTATTTGCTTTAGAGAATTAGCAAATCAAGGTCAAATCCCTGGCGTTAAGAAGTCAAGTTGGTAGAGAGGAAGTAGGATATGGTAAATGATACAATCGCTGATATGCTTACAAGAATTCGTAATGCAAATCAGATGAAATATGAAAAAGTCGAAGTATTAGGTACTAAAACAAACTTAGAAATCGCAAGAATTCTTCAAGAAGAAGGTTATATTGTTGATTATAAAGAAGAAAAAGCATCTAATGGAAATAAAATACATTTAACATTAAAATATGGTTCAAATAAAAAAGAAAAAGTTATTGTTGGTTTAAAAAGAATCAGTAAACCTGGACTTAGAGTATATGTTAAATCTAATGAGCTTCCAAGAGTCTTAAACGGACTTGGAATTGCCATCATATCAACTTCTAAAGGAATCATGACTGATAAAAAAGCTAGAGCAGAGTCTCTGGGAGGAGAAGTACTTGCCTATATTTGGTAAGGAAAAACATAGTTATGAGTCGAATAGGAAATAGAGTGTTAACTATTCCTCAGGGTGTAACCGTTACTAATGATAATAATACTGTAACAGTTAAAGGACCTAAGGGGGAGTTAACAGATACATTCAATAGTTTAATAACAATTGATATTAATGAAGATAAAATTTCGATGAAAAGAGCTAATGAACAAAAATTCACTAAGTCTATTCATGGAACAACCAATTCATTAATTGAAAATATGTTAGTTGGAGTAAGTGAAGGATTTGTAAAAGAATTAGAAGCAGTTGGTGTTGGATACCGTTTTGCAGTTAGTGGTAATAAAATTACTGTTAATGCTGGTTATTCAAATCCAGTTATTGTGGATATTCCAACTGGTATTAAAGTTGAGAGTCCTTCTGCTACAGAACTTTCTATCAGTGGCATTAACTTCCAACAAGTAACTGAATTTACGGCTAACGTTCGCAAAATAAGAAAACCAGAACCTTATAAAGGTAAAGGAATTCGTTATAAAGGCGAATACGTAAGACGTAAAGAAGGTAAGAAAGCAGCTAAATAGGAGGAGTAAGTTATGTTTAAAAAAGATGGAACAAATAAAATCAGAAAAGCAAGACATGCTCGTGTTCGTAAAAAAATACATGGCACAGCAGAAATACCTCGCTTAAATGTTTTTAGATCAAATACACATATTTTTGTTCAATTAATTGATGACGAAACTGGTACTACTCTAGCTAGCTCATCAAGTATTGAACTAAAAATAAAAACTGGTAATAACGCAGAAGGTGCTGCATTAGTTGGTGCTGATATAGCTAAAAAAGCCAAAGAACAAAAAATTAAGAAAGTCGTTTTTGATAGAGGTGGTTACTTGTATCATGGACGTGTTGCAGCACTTGCTGATGCAGCTCGTAAAAACGGACTAGAATTTTAGGTAGGAGGATATTATGAACGAAGATATTAAAAATGAAAATTTAGAAACACCAATTGAACCAGTAACAACAGAAGTAGTAGAAGAACCTACTCCTCAAGAAGCAGCAACTGAAGAAGTCGCTCCTGTTGAGGCAGTTCAAACTCCTGCTGAAGAAATAGTAGCCCCAGCACCTGCTGAAGCTACTACTTCACCTCAAAACGAAAGACCAAAATTTGACAGATTTAATAAAGATAAAAAGTTTGTTAGAAGAGATAAAAAAAGCTTTGAACCTAAGAAGAAATTATTAGAAGAAAAAGTTGTTTCTATTGGTCGAGTAACAAAAGTTACTAAGGGTGGAAGACATTTTAGATTTGCCGCAACAATGGTTGTTGGTGATATGAAAGGCTTAGTAGGAATTGGAACTGGTAAATCAAATGAAGTACCAGAAGCAATTAAAAAAGGTATTCAAGCTGCTAATAAAAATTTAGTAAAAATATCTTTGATTGATGGCAGAACTATTCCTCATGAAGCTATCGGTATTTGTGGACGTGCTAGAGTTTTAATTAAACCAGCCGCCGCCGGTACTGGAGTTATTGCAGGTGGAGCAGCCCGTGCAGTATTGGAACTTGCTGGTGTTAAAGATGTTGTATCTAAATCACTTGGTTCTAGTACTCATGTTAATGTTGCTAAAGCAACTTTAGAAGCGTTAAAATCACAAAGAACACCTGAACATGTTGCAGAACTACGTGGCAAAACAGTAGAGGAGTTATAATATGAAATTACATGGATTAAACGCTCTACCTGAAGCTAAAAAAAATAAAAGAGTAGGTCGTGGACCAGGATCAGGTATGGGTAAAACATCTACCCGTGGTGAAAAGGGTCAAAAATCTAGAAGTGGTGCTAGTATTCCAGCTTGGTTTCAAGGTGGACAATCTACATTATTCAGAAGAATCCCTAAACGAGGCTTTAATAATGCTCGTTTCACTAAAGAGTATGCTGTCATTAATTTAACTGATCTAGAAAAATTTAATGATGGCGATGTTATTACACCAGAATTATTAAATGAAAAAGGAATTATTAAGAAACAGCTTTCTGGAATCAAAGTTCTAGGACATGGTGAGCTTACTAAAAAAATAACAATTAAAGCTCATAGATTTTCATCAAAAGCTGTTACCAAAATTGAACAAGCTGGCGGAACTGTAGAGGTGATTTAGATGTTTAGTAATCTAAGGGGGTTATTTAGCCCGACAAATAAAGATTTGCGTAAAAGAATACTCTTCACTTTAGGTTGTCTTGCTATCTTTGCACTTGGTACTAATATTATAGTTCCTGGTGCTTCAGAAATTACTAGAAACTTAGGTTTCCTAGAGATGCTAAACCTAATGAGTGGTGGAAGTTTAAAAGCTTTCTCAATCTTTGCTCTTGGTGTTATGCCTTATATTACGGCGAGCATTATAACGCAATTATTACAAATGGATATTGTTCCATACTTTAAAGAATTAAAAGAACAAGGT
>JAITUS010000067.1 GCA_031286185.1 Rickettsiales bacterium | reverse complement strand
TATTCGAGAGATTTAAGTGGTAATTACCTATCAAAGATGTTAATAATTCTATAATAATTAAATAAATATAATAAAACATTTTTATATACACAATGAGTAAAAGATACATAGACAGCAAGAAAGAGAACAGAGTTGACTTCATATTGAGAAATCATGGAATGTCAATTATCGCTATGGTAGTCATTATGTTTTTACCTCCAATAGTAATATCAACACTTTACTTTTTTGATATATATGACCAGCATACTAATATAGAGATTAACCTGCTAGTTAGCACTTTAATGACTCTATTTATAGTATATCATGTAAAACGCTATAGATACCTACTTAATATCGTAGAATTTCAAAATGCAATATTTGCAAATGCACTAAATCATAATACAGAATTTTGTCTTATTTTACACAGAGATGAGGGTATTGTTTATGCTGACGCAAGGTTCTACGAAAGATTCAAAGATCACATAGATAATGACATTACATTAGACAAGATTCTTGAAATAGGGAATATTTCAAAGAAAGACAAGAAGGCGCTATACCATGCGCTGAAAAATAACTCTTCTGTACAGGTATGCATTGCCTTAAACAAGAAAGATAAAATATCTAACTTTCTTTTGCTTTTTGAACCAGTACCAGATAATCCCCAAGTTGTTATAAGTAGTAATAAGGCTCTAAATTTATCACTAGCACCAATAGCAAGACCACATGGGTATTTTGTGTTAAAAGCAACACAGATGAACAAAGAGCAGGTATACGAAGAATTAATAGAAAAGCATAATATAGGAACTTACATTGCAAATGCTAAAGGGATGATTTTATCTGTAAATCAAAGGTTTTTAGACATATTTGAACTGAAAAAACTTGAAAGAGGCAGTTCAATCAATGATTTTTTATTTCAATCTAAGTATAATAATACAGCAATTGATAATGAAGTTTTGTTTTGTACCGTAAGTGGTATTCCATTTGAGGCTTATATGAGCGCTGCCATGTTTTGTGATAAACACCATCATAACTATATATATGGCTTTATTACGCCAGTTGAATCAAACGTTATTGATTATCAATTACACCCATGTTTTACAAATTCATCAATCGCTATTGCACAGTGCGATGTAAACGGTAACTTTATAAAAAAAAATACGGCGCTAATAAAGCTTGCAGGGCTAGATAACAATTCGATCTTTACACTGATATCAGACGACTATCATATGAAAATACGTGAGTATTTTTCGAGTAATAGAATAAATAACGCATCCTTTGATGTGCAGCTCAGCAACAACGATAACATGAAGGTATATTTCAATAAGTTTCTTCATAATAGAACGATGTTCATACTCTGCTATTTTGTCGATAACACTGAGCATAAAAATCTGGAGATAAAACTTGAGCATTACCAAAAAATGCAAGCTATAGGGCAGCTCGCAGGTGGTATTGCGCATGATTTTAATAATATACTAACCGGAATAATAGGATTTTGTGATTTGCTTTTGCTTCAGCATTCAGCTAGTGATCCATCTTTTGGAAATATAATACAAATACAGCAAAATGCTAAACGTGGATCAAATTTAGTTAAGCAGTTGCTTGCTTTCTCAAGAAGGCAGACAATGCAACCAAAAATTATTGATGTAAACAGTGCGATAACTAATCTTTATGAAATGATAAAGAGATTAATAGGCGAGAATATAAAGTTCACTGCTTATTACGGTAGGGATTTAGGTATGGTGAGGGCTGATCAAGGACAATTAGAGCAAGTTATACTTAACTTAGTAATAAATGCCAGTGCTGCCATGGAAAAGGGTGGAGAACTAACCATACGAACTTTTAATAAAAAGATCAATTCATTAAATTCTACACCTAAGAATATGTTTTCTCCAGATAAAGAAGCGATTGAACATGGAAATTATGTTGTAATTGAAGTAATCGATACAGGATGTGGAATGACGCATGATACAATTCAAAAAGTATTTGACCCATTCTTTTCTACTAAAGATATTACCTCTGGTACAGGTCTTGGTCTTTCCACTGTATATGGTATTATTAAACAAACTGAAGGGTATATCTATGTTGCTAGTGAGATAAATCATGGGACTAAATTTAGCATATTTTTGCCTATGGTTTACATATCAGATGAAAACCATAGAGAGGAAAGCAGTGAAGAAATAGAGAAACCAGTAGTAAATGAAGTTAGAAGCAATGGTACGATCTTATTGATCGAAGATGAAGATTCAGTAAGAGAATTCACTACTAAAGCATTACAAAGAAAAGGGTTTGATGTAATAGAAGCTAGCACGGGCAACAAGGCATTGGAAATGATAAGCGAAAAAAGTTTACACATAGATCTAATAATCACTGATGTGATTATGCCAGAAGTTAGCGGCCCAGAGATAGTCAAAGAAGCTCTAATTCACAGACCAGGTATCAATGTCATTTTTATTTCTGGATATGCGGAAGATGCGTTTTTGAAGAATGACACCATTAATGTAGAAGATTTCCACTTCTTGCCAAAGCCATTCACCCTAAATGAATTGGGAAACAAAGTGCAAAGTGTACTACACAAAGCAAAAAAAACAGTTTGATTTTAGGCAACAAAAAAATTTTCTAATGCAAAAATTTCCAGCATATATACAATAGAGTTATTTTATACGTAAGATAAAAGGCGTGAGCAAGGTTATTGCAATAGTAAACCAAAAGGGTGGAGTTGGTAAAACTACAACTAGTATAAACTTATCGACGGCCTTTGCTGCTGTAGGAAAAAGCACTTTACTAGTAGATCTTGACCCTCAAGGAAATGCTAGCACCGGGCTTGGGGTTTCTTATCGTAGCAGGGAAGAAAAAAATATATATAAAATATTACTAAGTAGCGAAAATAAACTGATAGGATCAGCAATTTTCAACATAAAGGAAATTCCAAATTTGTCGCTAATTTCGTCAGTGGTTGATTTATCGGCTGCGGAAATTGAACTATCACAACTTGAGCGGGGAAAGTTTGTGCTGAAAAGCGCATTAGAAAAAATACGTGATAATTATGAGTACATAATTATTGATTGTCCTCCATCACTTGGTTTGCTTACCATTAATGCCTTGACCGCTGCTGATTCTATTATTGTTCCTCTTCAGTGTGAATTTTTTGCTCTGGAGGGACTGAGTCATCTAGTTAAAACTGTGGAGCTAATAAAAAGAAACAACTTAAACCCTTGCCTGGTAATAGAAGGGATATTGCTCACAATGTATGACAAGCGCAACAAGCTTAGCGAACAGATTAAAAATGACATTTGTCAGTATTTAAATGACAAGGTGTATAAAACTATTATTCCACTATATGAGACCATCATTCCGCGTAATGTGAGATTATCGGAAGCACCTTCCCATGGCAAACCCGCTATTGTATACGATCTTAAATGTCCTGGCGCACAAGCATATATAAGCCTAGCAAAGGAGATTTTGAAAAAGCATGCAAGTGGCTGCCAAGAGAAGAAGCTGGTGAGCGAGGGCATAGTATGAAAGATAATAGACGCCTGGGCAGAGGTCTTGCTGGTCTTATAGGTGATAATTATGATAATAAAAAGGATCGGCAAGAGTATTTACCTATTTCACTACTGCACCCAAGCAAATTCCAGCCACGAAAGCACTTTGATGAAGAATCATTAAAAGAACTCGCAAGTTCCATAGAGAAAAATGGTATTATACAGCCCATCGTAGTGCACAAAGATTCAAATAATGACGGTTATGAAATAATAGCTGGGGAACGTCGTTGGCGAGCAAGCAAGATTGCAAACCTCGATAGTGTGCCAGTCATTGGAAAAGATTTGAGCGACAAGGAATGCTTGGAATTATCTATCATTGAGAACATACAAAGGCAAGATATAAATCCAATAGAGGAGGGTGAAGCATACAAAAAACTGATAGATGAGTTTTCTTATACACATGAAGAACTAGCCTCAACTGTAGGCAAAAGCCGCAGTCACATGACCAATATGATTCGGATGTTGTTGCTCCCTGGCAGTGTGAAAACGATGATCAATGAAAAAAAATTGTCTATGGGCCATGCAAGAGCATTGATTAATGTTGAAAACGCAGAAAGTATTGCAGAGAAGATAATTTCCCAAGGTTTGAACGTTAGACAAACTGAAAAATTGATAAAAGACTTACATCAAAGCAGTGATAAAAAAGAACAAAAATATACTCAAAATCAGAATATAGCAGCAATAGAGGGCGCTATATCTTCTCAACTTGGCTTAAAGATCAAAATTAATGACAACAATTCCAAGGGTAAAGTTATGATACGGTATAATAACCCAAATGAATTGGATTTAATATTAAAGATTTTTAATAGAAAGCTTGAGAGTTGCCAATAGAGTGAAAAGATAATCAACTGTTGGCGTCATTCAAGTAGCTATAGAAACTGATTAAATGCAAAATTTACTTGACAACCTTCGCCAACCCCATTATCATAGTACTGAAGCTATTTATTTATCTTCGCAATCTCTACAGTGGATTAATGACAAAAAACTTAGGGTATTTAGCGTCTCATATTTAAATTTTTGCACTATGTGCACCTCATGTCTTTATAAAAACTTCTGGTTTTGACCTATATAAGCTGAAACGCGCTTATAAGTCGTTTAAGACGGTATAGAACGTCAAATAGACAAGGGCAAATTTGAATACTAGCTGCCTTAGAGTTTTTTTTGCCTTTTTTTCCGCTCAGTAAAATTCTTAACATTTACAGTTTAGGCTATTTGCATTTAAAAGCAGCCGAACCTTAGCGTTGAGAATAAAAACGCCGATATTTGAGGTACATA
>JAITUS010000056.1 GCA_031286185.1 Rickettsiales bacterium | reverse complement strand
TTTCTTGTCATCCCAGTGCTTGACACTGGGATCCAGTTTTCCATAAAAACTGGTGCATTTGACATAACTTTTATGCTCACTAACCTAATAAAATTCCTGAATTCCAGCGTCTAGGCACTGGAATGACACCACTTGTTGTAAAAACGAATGTTCGTTCATAAATTGCAACTAGCTATAAACATTAAGAAATTTACCAAATAGAGAAAAAGGCAAAGAAACCCCGAGTGGCGAGTTTTGACTCTCTAATACTTTAATTTGATACAATCCGCCAAAAAATACCCTGAGTTTTTTACTGAATTTTGTCATTGAGCCTGCAGATCAAAAACAAGTTTTGAGTCAGAAATACCCTTACTGCTATGGTAAGGGTGCTGGAGGAATTTGTCAAGTAAATTTTGCACTTAATCCGTTTCTATAGCTACTTGGATGACACCGTAGGTTATTTAGAGAATTTTACAAAAATCCATTTTTAACTTACACTACAATTTTAAACCTACAACTTATGCGCAATAGGCTTATAATCAAATCTTTTTCGGTACTGTGTATCCTCCTACTCGCTTTATACGTAATACTGCCGAATTTCTTTGATAATAAGCTTCTTATTTCAAAAAAGAGAATAAACCTAGGGCTCGACCTGAAAGGTGGGTCATCTCTGCTCCTTAACGTAGATTTGGATTCTTACTTCAAAGAAAAATTGAGTATGTTAGCCGATGAAATAAAAGAAAGCCTACTAGCAAAAAACATCGAATCCAGCGTACAAAGCGATAAACAAGTAGTTGTAACTTTAAATAATATCGATGACCATAAGAAAGTTTCAACGTTAGTCCATAAAATAAACCCAAATTTAGAGCTAAATAGAAAAGATGCCTCGATTTTCATTTCATATAGGCCTCATTATAAAAATTCCCTAATCAATGAAGTAGTTTCAGAGTCGATAAATAATGTCCAAATACGCCTGGATAAGCTTGGTACGAGGGAAGTAAGCGTGCAAAAACAAGGGCAGAACAAAATATTAGTTCAAGTGCCTGGAGTAGAAGACACTGAACAGATAAAATCTCTGCTTGGCAAAACTGCTAAGCTGGCTTTCCATTTGGCAAACACTAATGTGGCCAAAATGCAGGATATAGACCACGAAACTACCGTCATACTCAAGGATTCTTTAGGCAACTCTTATCCAATATTCCGCAAGACTGAAATAGGCGGTGATTCGCTGGTTAACGCGTCAGTTAGATTCGGTTCGCTTGGTAAACCCACAGTACATTTTAAATTTGACAGCATAGCAAGTAAGAGATTCGCAAAAATCACTAAGGAAAATGTAGGAAAACCCTTTGCAATTGTTCTTGATAACACAGTTCTAACTGTGCCAACAATACGCGAACCAATCCTAAATGGAGAGGGGGAGATTAGCGGTAATTTCACTGAAAAACAAGCGAGTGAGCTTGCAATACTCCTAAAATCTGGCGCATTGCCAGCACCACTTAAAATAATAGAAGAGAAAAATATCGGTCCAAGCCTTGGGGAAGAGTCAATAAAAGCAGGAGAAATAGCAGCGATAATCTCTATCGTAGCTGTTGCTTTATTTATAATTATTATTTACGGCAAGTTAGGCTTATTGGCTTCTGTTGCATTACTTTTTAACGTAATTTCTATACTATTAATTCTTACCCTACTTGAAGCAACTCTGACTTTACCTGGAATTGCCGGTATTGCGCTAACTGTTGGTATGTCGGTTGACGCAAATGTTTTGATATTCGAACACATTCGCGAAGAAATAAGATCAGGAAAAAGAACAGTTCGTGCTATTGAAGAGGGGTTTAAAAACGCAATAAAGACAATCCTCGATTCAAATCTCACCACACTAATTGCTGCAGGAATAATGTTTACCATTGGCAGCGGAGTAATCAGAGGTTTCTCTGTTACTTTGTCAATAGGGATCTTATGCTCGATGTTTTCCGCAATCACAGCCACAAAACTTCTAATAGAGTTGTGTGTGGATCCGAAGAAGTTAGTGCTTTAATTTTTAGCAGCCACTAAACCCTTATTTTCATCTTCATTTTTTGAGGGATCAACCGATTTAAGAGTGCTACTAGGTTGTTTCCCGTTGTCATCAGAGTTATCTGTAGTGCGAGGACCACTATTACTATTCTTTTCCTGCGAAGATAAAGTGTTCTTTTACTACTTCAACTGTAGACTTTATAAATTCTCCTGCAACATAGACTAAAAGTGGTATACTAATTCCTACTATTATACCTACTTCCAGTTGTTGACATCACACCAAGGGAAACTGTATTCACAGCTGCAGCAAGGCCAACTCCAATTGCTATGCCAGAAATATGTGATAAGTTCCATAACCCAAGTAGCTCTTCGTGGCCTGCTTGATATAACGTAAAAAGTAACCAAAAAATTAATGTAGAGGATAATGCTGCAGAGGCGATAATGGCACTGCCTAAAACAATGGGCAAAAAAGCTGTAAAACCTAGCGCAGAACCAATAAGACCTGTAATACACCCTATTGTCCCACCTACTGCTAATGTTACTCTCGCAAGTGTCTCTATACTCATGATTTTCCTTTAAGATGTTTAAATAATAAAATATTACTTTATTATTAATTATTTGTCAAGTTATTTTGCCTATCAACCTGGTTTCAAAACAACGAAATTGTTGTATAATGTTACTTTTAAGTTTTATTTCCAATGCATAAGTTTGCGATACTCTTTTCTATACTGCTTGCAATAGTTGCGTACTATTTAAACAATGAAGT
Source organism: Rickettsiales bacterium (assembly GCA_031286185.1). Lineage (GTDB taxonomy): Bacteria > Pseudomonadota > Alphaproteobacteria > Rickettsiales > Anaplasmataceae > Wolbachia. The sequence continues at coordinate 15,730 of JAITUS010000056.1, read as the reverse complement.
GATATTTGAAGTAGCAAAGCTATTTAGCGATATATTCATCAGCTTGCTCAAATTGATCAGTTTACCTTTAGTTTTTCTATCCATAGTGTCTACAATTTCAGGACTTAAAGACTCAATTGAAATTAAAACTTTACTTAAGAAAACACTGTTCTATACGCTGCTTACAACCATTATAGCTGCGTTTGTTGCGCTATCTTTCTATTTACTTATGGATCCAATGAGAAAAAATTTCATAAGTAACACGATAGAAAGCGTAAATGACGGCAATTACAACTACTTTTCATACTTGAAATCACTCATTCCTTCAAATTTTGTGCAAGTCTTTCTTGAAAATAACGTTATTGGCAGCATATTGATTGCCTTTTTAATGGGTGGAGCTGTTATTTCACTCTCAAGAGAAAAACAGGATATATTACATCAAGTGTTTTCTGCACTTTTTGATGCGTTACTTAAAATTGCTCAAGGGCTACTAAAATTTATTCCACTCGCTGTGTGGTCTTTTATCACGTGTTTTTTGCATGAGTTAAAAGGTGGTAGCGAGTTCCATAGTCTTTTGTGGTATTTTGCTTGCATAATGTTTGCGAATTTCGTGCAAGCGTTTCTGGTTTTACCGCTACTTATGTGGTATAAAGGCATATCACCAATTCAAACGCTGAGGGGAGTTATGCCGGCGCTCACACTTGCGTTTTTTTCTAAATCATCCAGTGCGACACTGCCGACAACCATAGACTGTGTGCAGAATAAGCTCAACGTGCCAAAAAAATTGTCGTCCTTTATTTTACCAATATGCACAACAATCAATATGAACGCATGTGCTGCGTTTATTTTGATTACAGTAATGTTTGTTGCAGAGATGAATGGGCACACATTTTCCTTAAGCGAAATGTTTATATGGATTTTTTTAGCTACAGGAGCTGCAATTGGCAACGCTGGAGTGCCGATGGGATGCTATTTTATGGCAACTAGTTATCTTGTATCAATGAACGTTCCTTTGTATATTATGGGACTGATTTTGCCTATTTACACAATCATCGATATGTGTGAAACTGCAATAAATGTGTGGTCTGATGTTTGCGTAACTCAAATAATCAATAAAGAATGTAAGGGTGAAACTTAAAAAACGATGTTATACAAAGGTGATCCAATAATGAAGGAATTTGAGGAAGCTGGAGCGATTTTGCACGGGCATTTTGTCCTTTCATCAGGGCTGCATAGCGATACATATATACAATGTGCTAAGATTTTTGAGAATCCAAGCAGAGCCATGAAAGTTTGCGAGCTATTGGCAAACAAAATAAGAAAAGAGCTAAGTAGCCCAATAGATTTAATACTATCTCCCGCAATTGGTGGAATAATTGTGGGTTATGAGATTGGCAGGCAGCTTGGAATCAGGACGATGTTTTGCGAGCGCGTTAATGGCAAGTTTGAATTGCGCCGCGGATTTGAGATCAAAAAGGGTGAGAAAATATTACTGATTGAAGATGTGATAACCACGGGCAAATCTTCACTCGAAGCAGTGGAATGTGCAGAAGGGAAGGAGGGTAAAGTCGTTGCTGAAGCTGCTCTAATCAAGAGGAATGGCGAAACAAAATTACCTTTTCCTGTTATATCTTTGCTTGAGCTCAGCATTGAAAACTACAGCGAGGTGGAGCTTCCTGAAGAGTTGAGAAAACTGCCTGTAACCAAGCCAGGGAGCAGGGAGTATCTAAGTAATTGTTCAAAGTAATCCTGTTTTCAATGTCATCCAAGTAGCATAGAAACAGAGCAAAAAACTACTTGACAACCTTCGCCAGCCCCATTATCATGGAATTAGAGGTATTCAGTTATCTTCATCTGTGCAGATTAAACGACAAGAGTATTATGTAGTTGGCGTCTTATGTTTAATTTTTTGCACTATGTGCACCTTATGTCTTTATTAATTTTACCTAGACTTCTAGGTTTTTCCCTATACAAGCTGAAACGCGCTTATAAGTCATTTAAGACAGTATAGTACGCCAATTTGCAGGATTAGAGAGTGAGCAACTTCTACCACGGGATTCTTTTGTCTTTATTTTCTGCTTAGAAAATTTCTTAGCGTTAAAGCTAAGGGTCTGTTGCAGTTTAAAAGTCGCTAAATCGCAGCGTTTAAGACTTTAAAAAACGCCAATACTGAAAATAGACAATGGCCAGGGTTTCTTTTGCCTTTTTCCCACTTGGTAAATTTTTAAAATATTTATGACTAAAGTAATTCAAGAGCAGCTGAACCGCAGCATTACAGAAACGCCAAGCTTTTTTATACGGGAAGGCTAAGCAACAGGCTTAAAGCCTCTATTTCTTCTTAGCAAAGCATAAAAAGCCCCTTTGCCACCATGTTTTTTTGTAGCTTGCTGGTAATACAGAATCATGTGTTGAATTTTAGTATCATTTAACCACTTATTTAAGTTATTCTTTATAGTATCTGTTTTATCTGTTGCACTACCGTGCCCCGTAATTATCAATAAGCATCTATTCCCTGCATGATAATTTTTTATGATAAAATCTATTAATTTACAGTAAGCATCTTCTATATTATAGCCGTGCAAATCGAGTTTATCGCTTATAGAATATTTACCCCTATCAACCTTTGATTTTGTGTTGTAGTCAAGACAAAATGATAAGCTAACATCGTTGGCATCAAAGAAATTTTCTCGTAAGTTAAAAGTACCTTTATCAGCCACAGGCTTTATATTTACTTTATGATCAACTTTTAAAGTAACTTTTTTAGATTTTATTGGCTTAACATTTTTTCGCCAGTCTAATTCATCATCTGACATAAACGCATTAATTGAGTTGTATAATTTTACAACAATATCTAAATATAGTAAAATGTCGTTTATTTTACGATCTTCAATAATACGATGAAATCGTTAAAAGCTAATGAGAGCTTTTGGCTATATGGAAAGCACGCCTGCATGTCAGCACTGAAGAATAAAAATAGGCAGTGTATGGAACTGCTGACAACAGAGAACTTCTACGAAGAGTATGAAAAAGAAATTAGGCAATACGTAGATAGCAAAGGCGTTAAAGTCCAGTTAGTAGAAAATAAAACACTTAACAATATTTTGTCCAAAGGTGCTAACCATCAAGGAGTTGCTTTAAAAGTTGCTCCTATTCTTCAGGGCTTAAGCATTGAAGAAATAGCAAACTCAAGCGACAGCTCTACTATAGTAATTTTAGATCAAGTCACTGACACACACAATATAGGATCAATTCTTAGAACATCAGCTTGTTTTAATGTTGATGCAGTGGTTTTACCATACAACCATTCACCAAACGAAAATGCATCTATCGCAAAAGCGGCAAGCGGAGCATTAGATATTGTCCCGCTAATACACGTCACAAACATAGTAAAAACTATGGAGTATTTAAAAAAGGCCGGTTACTGGTGTTACGGGTTTGATGGCGATGCTAAAGAGAATGTAGATGAAATAAAGAGCTTTGGAAAAAAAATAGCGATCATCTTTGGTTCTGAAGAGAAAGGAATGCGGAGGTTAGTTAAAGAAAATTGTGACTATCTTGTAAAAATCCCAATGTCAAACGCAATTGACAGCTTAAATGTTTCGAATGCAGCGGCAATAGGACTATATTCCATCTACATTAGAACAAAAATAATTGCACATTCATTGCAATAAAAAGTGATTTTATGCTTGATAAAGATGTAGTTTTGTATTATAATATTATTAAGGGATAATAAGGAGTTATATTTATGTCTTACATGAGAAATGAACAAGATATTCGCTCTCAGGGCGTTTATTATAGTGCCGGGCTTAGGAGTTACCTAGTCAAAGTATATAACTATATGGCTTTGGCTTTAGGTGTTACCGGGCTTGTTGCGTTCCTAACGGTATTTTCCGGTCTTTTTCAGGTAATTTATTCTAATCCCGTTCTGCCGTTTGTGGTAATGTTGTCTCCGTTTGCATTGGTATTCTATATGTATTATAGAATTCAAAATCTAAGCGCTCAATCCGCAGTGGCTATATTTTTCTTATTTTCAGCCCTAATGGGACTTTCTTCATCTTATATCTTTGTACGTTACACTACAGAAAATATAGCAAGAGCGTTCCTCATTACATCAATTATGTTCGGCTCTATGGCTTTATATGGCAACACTACAAAAAAAGACCTGGCCAGCATGGGATCTTTCTTGATTATGGGAGCCTGGGGGTTAATTATTGCATTTATAGTAAATTTATTCCTCGGAAGTAGTTCACTCTATTTTGCGATATCGTTTATATCAGTAATAGTATTTACCTTGCTGACTGCATACGATGCTCAGCAAATTAAAGACGTTTATTATAGGTATAATGATGGTTCAGAAGCTGCAGCCACTAAGTGGGCAATACTTGGTGCAACTACTCTTTATTTTGACTTTATTATTATATTCAAGCATTTACTTCGGTTGCTTAGCAATAGAGATTAGATGCTCTCCTTTTTAAGGGGAAATAGTAAAAATTCTATAGTTTTCTTTTTAATGTCTTTAGTGATATTGATGCTGTGTCTTGCATATGCATCGGTACCACTATATAGCATTTTCTGTAAAGCTACCGGGTATGGCGGCACAACGAGAAAAGTAACCAACACAACGACAAATATAACCAGTCAAAAAATCAGGGTCCATTTTAACGCTGATGTAATGCCGGACTTGCCTTGGGAATTTAACTCAGAAACTAATTACATTGATACAAACATAGGAGAACAAAGTTTAGCTTTTTATTACGCAAAAAATCTATCTGATCAGTCTTCGTTTGGAATGGCAGTATATAATGTTACGCCTTTCAAAGCAGGCAAATATTTCAACAAAATTGCATGTTTTTGTTTTGAAGAACAAATGTTACTGCCAAAACAAAAAGCAGCGATGCCCGTATCCTTTTACATAGACCCTGAGATAATGCACGACAACAGTACGAAAGATTTAAGTGAAATAACACTATCGTATACGTTTTTTAGGCTTAAATAGTAGGAAGTGTGGGTCTTTTACTACTGAAAAAAGCCATAAATCTCATCTTTCCAAACGTATGTGTAAGTTGTGAATGTATCATTGATAAAAATTATGATCTGTGTGATGAGTGTAACAAAAAAATCAACTTTTTAACCAAACATTACTGCAATATTTGTGGCACAGTAATTTCGGACAACATTTATACGTGCGGTAAGTGCATTGCCAGTCCCCCACCGTTTAAAGTGTTAAGATCAGCTTTTGCTTATGATCGACATAGTAAAAATATGATTATAAATTTTAAATTTTTTGATAATTTAAACTATGTAAAAACTTACGTGAAGTGGATGCACCAAGCTAATTGGGATATATTCCAAGATGCAGAGATTATAATTCCTATACCGCTTCATAAAATGCGCTTGCTTAAGCGTAAATACAATCAAGCAGCGTTGCTCGCGAGGGAACTCAGCAAGTTATTCAACTTATTTTATGCACCATTTGCAATAAAGCGCTCTCGCCATACCACGCCTCAAGCTGGTCTTTCACTTAAACAACGTGAGAAAAATTTAAAAAGGGCTTTTAAAACAAGCAACAAAGAAATTATCAAAAATAAAATCGTGATATTGGTTGATGACGCGGTAACAACCGGAGCAACTGTAAGATCCTGCTCTCAAGAAATTTTAAATTCTGGTGCAAGGGAAGTGAGAGTGCTGTCACTTGCAAGAACGGTGAATGATTGGACCTTTTGCATAAAAAATCAGTAGCCCACCCTTCGGTGTCATCCAAGTAGCTGACACTTGTATCTATTTTTTTCTAGATTCCAGCGTCATGCGCTGGAATGACAGGAGGTAAGCCCATTGTGAAAATCAGTATGTTAAGGCATGATTTTTAATAACCTCAACATCACTGAATTCAAAAGTTTGGCTGCTCACGATTTGGGATTTTTCATGTCCTTTTCCTGCAACCAGCAGGATCATACCTTTGTTATAGGCAATATCTATACCTTTCTCTATAGCTTCTTTTCTATCCCCTATCTCTAGTGCATCAGAACAATGTAGTAAAATATCATGACGAATTTTTGCTGGATCTTCATCACGCGGATTATCATCTGTAACTATCACTCTGTCTGCATACATTTGTACTATCTTACCCATTTCTGCACGTTTTGCCTGATCACGATTTCCACCACAACCAAAAACTAGGATTATTTTTTTGTTAAAGTGCCATTTTAAAGACAACAGAGCTTGTTTAAGTGCACTTGGAGTGTGCGCGTAATCCACAAATGCAAAAGGTTTCACTTTTTCCATTCTCCCTGGCGGAGAAACGAGTTTGCCTATGCACAACCTTCGATAGTCCACCCCAGATGAGATAACTATGCCGATCGCACATAGTAAATTATACGCCTGAAATTGCCCAAAAACTGGAAAAAACGTGTCATAAATTTCATTATCAATTTTAATTGTCAGATGTTGACCACTTTGAGTTGGTATTTGCTTTATTAAAGCAATGTCAGAAGCTGTTTTTCCATAAGTTATAACTTTGTTGCCACGTTTTTTAGCTATCTTGAGCAATGTGTAGTACTCATCTATATCCGCATTTAAAATTGCTGTTTTTTCTTTTGGCAGTACCTCATAAAACAATCTTTTCTTAGCCTCAAAATACTCATTGATATCCTGATGATAATCTAAATGATCTTGCGAGAAATTTATAAAAGCCGCAGCAGTGAGCCTAAGTCCATGAATTCTATACTGGTCAATCCCATGGCTTGAAGCCTCTAACGCTAAGTGTTCTATGCTTTTATTGTTTATATCACGTAATGTTACATAAAGGTCATCTGCATCTGGAGTGGTAAGGCTATTATCTTTTCTATCATTATTGACACATGTTCCGAGCGTTCCGATGGATGCAGCATTATAACCTGCATTTTGCCAGATCTGGCGGCAAAACTCTACCACTGAAGTCTTGCCATTTGTACCTGTCACAGCAGCAACATATTTGGGCTGTTTGAATTGATAAAACCTGCTAACTATTTTGCTGTATATTTCTTGAGGGTTTGGATGGAAGATGCAGGCGTCATGCACTGGAATACCTGGCAAGTTTTCTGTCATCCAAGTAACATGACACTGGGATCCAGTAGAAAGAATCTGGACGTGTGCTCTAGATTCCAGCGTCACGCGCTGAAATGACACCGAAAGGTGATCAGAAGACACACAAACAAAAAGATAACCTTTCTTGATTCTCTTGGGGTTACACGTGACGCCTTTGATTTCAACATCAAAGTTGACGTCAATAATGTTATGCAGTAACTCTCTTAGTCTCACATTCTACTTCATCATTTTTGGTATTTAAACATGGCAACCTTGCCAGCGCAGCATTTAAATCAGAGATTAAATCTTCAGGATCCTCTAGTCCACAAAATATTCGCATGAAACTTCCACCATAATCTGAATTCATTACAGATCTTAACATAGATTTACGATTTATTGGTAATATTAAACTATCACATCCCCCCCAAGAAGCACCGATGCCAAAAATTTCCATGTGATCAACCGTGCAGCTTAGCTCCTCACATGAATATTCTTTATCTAATATTACACTGAACACACCACTTGCTCCTCTGAAGTAGCTTTTCCACAATTCGTGCTGAGGATGGGAAAGAAGCGCTGGATATAAGACTTTTCTGATTTTTGGATGTTTTTCCAGCCATTTTGCCACTGCCATTGCTGTGTTTTGATGCCTCTTCATGCGTGTATGCAATGTCCTAAGTCCCCTGTGTGCAAGGTAACAATCGTGCGATTGAACAGTAATGCCATAATTTTTGTAGCTCTCATAAAGCAATTTAAAAACTTCACCTTCAGCAACAATAGCTCCCATCAATAAATCCGAGTGACCGGCTAGATACTTTGTCACTGCATACAGCGCAACATTAATTCCATAATCGAGCGGCTTAAATAATAAAGGAGTGGCCCACGAATTGTCGCAAACGGTTACGATCCCGTGTTTCTTAGCAACTTTTACTATGTGTTCTATATTTGAAATTTCAAATGTTACAGAGCCAGGAGTTTCGATCATGATGAGTGAAGTGTTACTTTGAATCAAATCAGCTATGTCCTGTGTTGGATCATAAAAAGTTACTTCTATTCCCCTTCTCGGCAGCTCATTTTCGGCAAATCTCCTAAGTCGGTAATAACTATTGTCTTGAACTAAAATATGCAAACCTGCTTTAGTAAAAGTCAAAATAGCGAAAGTGAGTGCAAATAATCCTGAAGGGTAGATTAATGCTTGTCCTGTCTCCTCAATTTCAGCAAGCGCGTTTGAAAGGTAGTGAACAGTGGGAGTACCAACATTACTGTAACTATAATCCCTTGCAACGCCGTCGTTGATCACATCGTATATACTTTCCCCATTTGCTGCATTTAAGTAGTCCTTGTAAGTAGGGAATAGTATGGTAGAAGAATGATAAATTGGCGGGTTCATGGAACCTTTATAGTCATTGAATTTTCTTCCTGCTTTAACCAACAAAGATTCTTCTTTCACGCTTTTGCTATTTATTTTTTTAATTGTATTCACTTTGCGTATACAATTGAAGAGAAATTGCATGTACTCGCTCTATCTCACTCTTCAACAATTCATAAATCAACTTGTGCCTCTTTAGAACACTCATTCCAACGAAGTCGTCAGATATTAATATTAATCCAACGTGTGAAGGTAATGTTGAAGGCGAAGAAAAATAGTGATCCGCATGTTTAACAGACTCATCAACGATGTTAACATCAACTACATTTATTGCATTGCGTATTTTTTCTTCTATTGCCTTAATAATATCCATACATAGCTCCTGTCATCCAAGCAGCGTGACCACTTGGACCCATATTTCTTTTTTTCTGGATTTCAGCGTCACGCACCGGAATGATAAGAAAGGAGTACGAAACTACACCAACTACTTATTCTCTTCTTTATTGTCTACGTCCTGGTAATCAGAATCTACTACTTTTTCTTCTTTGTCATGTGGATTTCCTTCTGACGAAAAGTCACTTTCAGCACTGCTTTGTTGAGATTCTTTATACATAGCTTCTCCAAGTTTCATAGATAATTGAGAGAGATTGGTAATTTTCTGCTGTATTGAATCGGTATCATCAATGTTATCAGATTTGCTAGCTTCTTTTAAATCATTCACTGCATTTTCAATGGCAGACTTATCTTCTGGTGAGACTTTATCACCATACTCTCTCAAAGACTTCTCTGTAGAATGAACTAAACTATCTGCCTGGTTCTTCACTTCAATAAACTTCTTGCGCTTTTCGTCCTCTTGTGCTTTTTCCTCAGCTTCTTTTAACATGCGATTTATTTCATTATCAGACAACCCGCCCGAAGACTGAATGCGTATTTTCTGTTCTTTTCCAGTAGCTTTATCTCTCGCAGAAACATGCACTATTCCATTTGCATCTATATCGAACGTAACTTCGATCTGAGGAACCCCACGAGGAGCAGGTGGTATTCCTTCCAAACTAAATTGGCCAAGCAGTTTATTATCAACTGCCAATTTTCTTTCACCTTGATGCACCTTAATGGTAACAGCTGTTTGGTTATCTTCTGCAGTTGAAAATACCTGAGATTTTTTAGTGGGAATGGTAGTATTGCGCTCAATGAGTGGAGTGAACACTCCCCCTAGTGTTTCAATGCCAAGAGAAAGTGGAGTCACGTCAAGCAATAACACGTCTCTTACATCACCTTGAACAATCCCTGCTTGTATTGCAGCTCCAATTGCCACAACTTCATCTGGGTTTACCCCTCTATGTGGATCTTTGCCAAAGAATTCTTTAACTTTCTCTATTACTTTTGGCATACGGGTCATGCCACCAACAAGAACCACTTCACCAATTTGACTAGCAGACAAACCAGCATCCTCAAGAGCTTTTTTGCAAGGAGCCATAGTCCTTTCGATTAAATCATTTACTAAGCTTTCAAGTTTTGCCCTTGTTAACTTCATATTTAAGTGTTTTGGACCACTTGCATCAGCTGTAATAAACGGTAGATTTATTTCCGTTTCCATTGCACTTGATAATTCAACTTTCGCTTTTTCAGCAGCTTCTTTGATCCTCTGCATAGCCATTGGATCATTTTTCAAATCAATGCCATCACTTTTCTTGAATTCATCCAGTAAATAACTCACCACTGCATTATCGAAGTCTTCACCTCCAAGATGAGTGTCACCATTTGTAGCCTTTACCTCAAAAACTCCGTCACCTATTTCAAGTATTGAAACATCAAATGTACCACCACCAAGGTCATATACCACTATTGTGTGTCCATGTTTCTTATCAAGACCATAGGCAAGAGCCGCAGCAGTCGGTTCGTTAACTATTCTGAGTACATTCAACCCGGCAATTTTCCCTGCATCTTTTGTTGCTTGACGCTGAGGATCATTGAAGTATGCTGGCACTGTTATTACAGCATCCTTTACTTCCTCTCCAAGATAAGCTTCTGCTGCTTCTTTCATATTTTGTAGTATAAACGCACCAATTTGACTAGGGGAGTATTCTTTACCATCTGTTGTTTTAACCCAAGCATCGCCATTTTTTGCCGCAAACACTTTATATGGCACATTTAGATTTTTCATTTCAGGGTCACCATACTGACGGCCTATTAATCTCTTAGTAGCAAAAAAAGTGTTACTTGCATTGGTGGTTGCTTGTCTTTTTGCAGGAGCACCAATCAACCTTTCTCCTGATGAAGTAAATGCAACTATAGATGGAGTAGTTCTTGCCCCTTCTTTATTTTCTATTACCTTTGTATCCTTGCCCTGCATTATCGCAACACAAGAATTTGTCGTCCCAAGATCTATACCTATTGCTCTTCCCATAATGAATACTCCCTTGTATAAATATTATCTGGTATAAGAATATATAAGTATAGAACTCGCCAATTACAAGTCCCATTTAGGATTTCTAGTTAGCTATTAGAGCTCAAAAAACGTGAAAGCCACTTAGTTAACCAAAAATTGCTTTGCAATCCACCTGAATTATCAGCTCTTTCATTGTTGCTAGTCTCAATTTTGTAACCAGAGTTTTGCAATGGCTTACAATCATTTAAATTAACGTCATCACCTCGTTTTAAAATGAATGCATCTATACTCAAATTGTTATCAGCACTAACGTTTAATTTAATATTAAACTCTCTTTCAATTGTGGAAACTGTATCACGCTTATTATTAAAAATATGCGCTATAATAGAACCATGTGCTACCAAATCAAACGATCTATTCCGGTTCCTACTAGCAACGTGTTGCAAGTCTCTCAATATTGATGCAACAATTACTTCATTTGATTTTACCTTTCCAACTCCTTTACAATGTAAGCACTCTGTAGTGTTAATCTCCTGTATGTTTGGTTTAATTCTCTGCCTTGAAAATACCATTAAACCAAAATCATTTATGTAGCTGAACTGAACTCTAGCTTTATCATCCTTGAACGCCTGCCTAATAGCAGATTCAACAGCTCTACAATACTGATACCTCAACATATCAATAAAATCGACCACTATTAACCCTGATAAGCCTCTTAAATTCACCTGTCTTGATATTTCAGGCACTGCTTCCATATTGGTTCTGTAAGCTGTTTCTTCTATACTATCTTCCCCCGTCATTTTCCCTGAGTTTACATCTATTGAAACAAATGCCTCAGTTAAAGTTATTATCAAAGACCCACCGGACGGCAATTTCACTCTATTGCTATATAACTCAGAAATTTGATCCTCGATTCCGTAGTAAGTAAATATCGGAACAAAACCTCTATACAACCTATACCGCAACTTACTACCTTTTAATACATTTCTAGCATATTGCTTTACTACTTCAAAAGCTTCTTTTCCAGATATTACAACTTCTACATCATTGCTACAAAAATCACGAATAGATTTCATAATCAGATCTGCTTCGTTATAAATCAATGATGGAACAGTTACAGAGGAGACATTTTCTTGAATATTTTGCCACAACGAAAATAAATAATTGTAATCCTGCTCAATTTCTTTTTTACTTTTTCCCGAACCAACGGTCCTTATTATTAAACCTGATCTTTTTGGTAACTCTATTGAATTTAGTATATCCCTTAACTGTTTTCTAACATTAACATCTTCGATTCTGCGAGACACACCACCCCTGCTCATAGAATTTGGCATGAAAACACAATACCTACCCACTAAAGTTATGTACGTTGTAAATGAAGCCCCTTTATTACCTCGTTCCTCTTTGGTTAGTTGAGCCAACATTTTTTGATTGACCGAAATAACATCTTGTAATTTATATCTCCTATATAAAGATACCTCCCTTACAAAACCATTACCGGACTCATTAACACTCCTGCTAGTTGTAGAATCTGAAGAAGTATTTGCCGATGCACCGTTTCCTTCCTCCGTGCAATCACCACTTGAATAGCTTTCAAAGAAAGCTTCCTTCTCCTTTTCTGGAATATTAAAGTAATCTGGAGATATTTCGGAAAAAGATAAAAAACCCTGCTTGTTCTTCCCATATTCAATAAATACAGCTTGCAAAGAAGGCTCTATACGCCTTACATGAGCAACATATATGTTGCCTCTTAGCTGCTTTTTTTCCTTGAATTCCTGTTCAAACTCTACAACCCTGTTATCTACTGACAAAGCAACTCTCACCTCATCAGAGCAGATAGAATTTTCTATTAATAGTAACCTTCTACCACTATTTGCCACTTATTTACCGTTTGCTTTTCATTCTGAAATTAACCTTATGCTACTCAGCACACTGCTTATTGTCAAGAATTTTGCAATATATTTGCAATCTACATCGCTTAAAGATACAAAATAGTTGACTTTGAATATTTCATATAATACACTTACACAGAATTTATATTATTATATAAGTATGGCAAAAAAAAATGCTTCTTTGCTTATTAAGCTAGTTAGCAGTGCAGCTAAAACGACAAGCACTGGTGAAGAAAAATCAACAGGTTACTTTTATGTAAAAAAGCGTAATCCCAAAAAGCTTACTAGAAAATTGGAGTTCAGAAAGTATGACCCAGTAGTCAGAAAGCACGTATTATTTAAAGAAGAAAAACTAAAGTAATTTTATAAAGAAATTTGTTATTATGCAAGATTTACAGCTAAGTTATCCCATAGTGATAGAATTGGGCGATATAAAAGATACAAAACTGAAGTTAATAAAGATTGTTGCACGATTAATAAATAAGAGATTCAGAACACAAAAGAAAGCAGCAGCCGCTCTAAAGATTGATCAACCTAAAGTATCTCAAATTAATAAGTCAAAAATTGAAGGGTTCTCTTTAGAATACTTGCTTAGCTTATTAGTTGCACTGGATCAAAACATACACGTGAAAATAAAGTACAATTTCAAACCTGCAAAACCTGTATAATATAATGTGCAATAAGGCTTCTTATTCGCTTTAATTTACAGTGTATGTTACTAATGGTATCCAAAAAAGTTTTCATAAAGTCTACTATTAATAGTTTTTTAGGCTGCCAATAATAAGTCAAACGTACAGAATACTGCATTAGCTTATTTTTTGTAAAAATGAAATATATTTATAACTGCATAGCTCGGCCTTCTTGAATATCTTATTGAACGCAGTTTAGTTTAAGTGGCTGAGGAGGGAGTTGAACCCACGACCAAGAGATTATGATCCTCCTGCTCTACCAACTGAGCTACTCAGCCTAATCAAAGACCTTGTTATATATATGGTCTGCATGCTTTGTATAATAAGCAAAATCAAACAAAGATTCAAGTTTTTCAGAGTCAATAACTCCAAGTAAGGATTTATCTTGTTTCAATTCGGACAGAAAATCACTGTTGCCTTGTTCCACTTTCATTGCATTGCTCTGGACAATTTTATACGCTTCTTCTCTAGTTAGACCACTATTTACTAACTCAAGTAATACACGCTGTGAGAAAATTAAACCTTTTGCTGAATTTAAGTTCTTTTCAATGTTTTCCTCATTAATCACTAATTTATCTATTAAATCTGTCAATCGTACTAGAGCAAAATCCATTGCTATGCAAGCATCAGGAGCAATACATCTTTCCACGGACGAATGTGATATATCTCGCTCGTGCCACAATGCAACATTTTCCAGTGCAGGAAACACATAACTGCGTACTAAACGTGAGAGTCCAGTTAGATTTTCACTTAAAATAGGGTTACACTTGTGTGGCATAGCAGAGCTTCCTTTCTGCCCAGTGGAAAAATATTCGGAAATTTCGCCAACTTCAGTTCTTTGTAAATGACGAATTTCAACGGCAACATTTTCCATTGAACTTGCAATCACCCCTAAAACTGAAAAGAACGCAGCGTGCCTATCACGAGGAATTACTTGGGAGGATATAGTCTCAGGTGTAAGCCCCATTTTTTTCGCTACATATTCTTCAACAAACGGATCAACATTTGCGAAATTACCTACTGCACCTGACATTTTGCAAGTTGAGATCTCTTTTTGTACATTAATTAGCCTTTGGTAGCTGCGTTTAAATTCTGCATAAAACCTAGCAAATTTTAACCCAAGTATAGTCGGCTCTGCATGCATTCCGTGACTACGTCCAACACACACAACACCTTTATAATCCTCAGCTTTTTTTTTCAACGCCGTAAGTAAATTTTTTAGATTTTCAAGTAGAATATCACACGACTCTTTCAGCTGCACAGCAAGACACGTGTCCAAAACATCAGAACTTGTCATCCCGTAGTGGAGATAACGAACATCAACTCCCACTTTTTCAGCAGTATATGTGAGAAAGGCTATAACATCATGTTTTACAGTAGATTCGATTTCGTTGATCCGCTTAATATCAAACTCAATAGCACCAGAGAGCCTTTCAGCAACATCATTTGGAACCACTCCTAACTCTGCTTGAGCCTCGCACGCTAATTTTTCTATTTTGAGCCATATATTAAACTTGTTATTTTCTTCCCAAATGGAAGACATTTCTTTACGACTATAACGAGGAATCACTAAATGACCTCCTTTTTGTTTCTGAGTATTCTAGATCCAGTGGGCTTTGTTGCACAGCAACTAAAAAAAACTTGATAGTTGCTGACAAAATTCATTATGAGATAGCCGTTTAACCATTAAAGAAAAAATATGTTACAAAAAATAAAAGTCAGCAACCAAAACGAGTATAACAAATTTTTCGAGTAAAGGGGACATATTTTTCACTTCATTGATAGACTTCTCGCATAACTTAGGCTAAGCAGAAAAAAGTATCCGTTTAGGTGTGGTTGAAAGACAAGCAAGAAGATCTAAAAAGGAGAAGGTAGTTTCCCTTCTTCCTTTTACTTAACTATATGTGGTAAGTACGGGGTGTACCCTTCTTCTTGTTGTGATTGTACGTTAGTTTCTTTTAGTTCACCATTAGGTTTTAATACCGCACATACAATACCATCAGCAACAAACCCAACTGCCAGCGCAACAGCTATAGCTACGCCGACTATAGCTAATAGTGATAATTAAGCACCGGCAACAAAACATCCAATACCGACTGTCAATGCAGCTATAACACTACAAACACCACCAATTTTCATTGCTTTACTAGCTGCTATGCTCTTTTCAACTCGAAGAATTTTGTCCAGCGCATCATTCCATTCAGTTTTTCTTAGAACCTGTTTAAAATCTTTGTAATAGGAGAGAAATGAAGGAGAGAACAATCATCTGTAAGCTAGTGTTGAGTTTCCGCTCGCAATTTTTCCACAATCGTCTGCATTTTTCTAACCAAGCAAAAGATCTCTCAACAAC
>JAITUS010000034.1 GCA_031286185.1 Rickettsiales bacterium | reverse complement strand
AAACCTCCAGTTGTAGGCAAAAAGTACTCTTTAATTAATTTATCTTATTATCGGCGAGATTTGGTATAAGATAGAAATTAGATAGATTTTGCAGTGCGATACAAAATAACGATAGAATATAACGGTAGTAGTTTCTCTGGTTGGCAGAAACAACAACATTCTGCTAACTCAATCCAGGAGACCATAGAAAATGCTATATTTAATTTCAGTGGCGAGAAAGTCACTTTATACTGCGGTGGCAGGACTGATGCAGGAGTTCATGCTTTAGGACAAGTTGCTCATTTCGATATGGAGAGGGAATTTGAGCTTTACAGAATAAGGAACGCAATAAATTATCACTTAAAATCGATTCCTATAGTCGTGCTCAATGCAGAAGTTGTAGATGATGAGTTTCACGCGCGATTCTCAGCAAAAAAAAGACATTACGAATATAGAATAATTAACCGCTATGCTCCTGCAGCTTTGGAAGCTGGTTATGCATGGCAAGTGTTTAACCCACTTGACGTAAACATCATGCGTGAAGCGGCTAAACATCTGCTTGGAAAGCACAACCTTTCAAGTTTCCGCTCAAAAGACTGTCAAGCTGCAAATCCGGTAAGAACAATTGATGATATCGAGATAGTACAAAATGGGAATCATATATACATCAAAATATCTGCTATTTCTTTTTTACATAACCAAGTAAGGATCATTGTCGGCACTTTGGTTGAATTTGGAAAAAATAAAACTAATCCACAAGAAATGCTAAATATATTAAACCAACGCAAAAGAAATGCTGCTGGAGTTACTGCACCACCTTGCGGTTTATATTTGGTAAAGATAGATTACTAGCTTAAGTCCTCATTGGCATTACTATATATAATGCATTTGGATCATCTTCATCAGTAATAATTGTAGCACCATTGCCATCTGACAAGCTAAACTTACACTTGTTTTTTATGCAGGATAAAACATCAAGCAAATAGCGTGAATTAAACCCTATTTCCATAGGAGTTTCATTATAATCTACCTCTATGGATTCAGTTGCATCACTGCACTCTTGAGAGTTTGAGTTTAGAGTTAATAATTTTTCTTGTAACGAAAATCTAATGGATTTTATTTTATCAGACACAACAACGGAAACACGATCTATAACGCTAGCTAGCCTACCACTCTCAACAACCATTTGTTTATCTCGAGATGCCGGAATAACAGTTTTATAATCTGGAAAAGTTCCATCTATTAATTTTGATATTAGAATATACTCACCGCATGTGAATTTGATTTTTCTATCTGAGAGCTTTATATTAATTTCATTACAATCATCCAATACTTTCAGCAGCTCCATGATAGTTTTACGTGGAATTATCACACCAAATTCGCCGTTGATATTTTCAGGTTTAGGCCTCTTTATACGTGATAAGCGGTGGCCATCGGTTGCAACGCAGTACAGAAACTGCTCATCTGTATGCAGGTATATCCCATTTAAATTGTATCTTGTATCATCTAGTGACACAGCAAACTTCGTTTTAGTTAATAAGTCTACTAAACCTGCACTCAGCAGAGTAAAATCATATTTATGATCCCCTTCTTCAAGGACAGGAAAGTTACTTGAAACTACATTCGGCAGAGAAAAGTTTGCATTTCCACAAGATATCAATAATTTCTCTTGATCATTCATTTCGAAATTAATATCCAAATCAATTGGCAACTTCTTCACTATGTCGTGCAAGGTATGTGCTGAGATTTTTACTTCTCCTTCCGCTGACACATTTGCAGCAAGTGAAGCAAATATTGAGATATCAAGATCAGTGGCCTTTAGTTTTATGCTGCCATGTTGTGCTTTGATATTTATACACGCTAAAACATCTATCGCGTTACGCCTTTCAACCACCCCACTCACTCTGGATAGCGTATTTAAAAGACTTGCGCGGCTCACGCTAAAACACATTTTCTCACAAACAGCTTGCTCTTTGATTTCTACACCCGCAACCTCTGACATACCAATTTTCAAAAATATATTTCAAATGATATCCACATTCTACGTAAAGTAAAGTGCTATTTTACTGGCAAAAGGCGCTCGTTGTATATTCACGTACAAGCATTTTTAAGCATAGGCCCAGCGGGCCTATGTGTATCACTTTAGTTAGGCAGAGTCCAGACAGGTGCTTGAAATTGCTCAGCATTTGGGTTGTTAAAGCTTGTGCTTACAGTGCTATTTTGTAACAAGTCTTTTTGTACATATGAAGCAATGGGCTTAACAATAAGTGCCGCAATTAATGCAACCACAGCTGCAGAAACAATTAACGCTATATTTAAACCTGCAATAACAAAACCAATACAAGCAACAGCTGCCAGTCCAGCAATTGGAAGCGAGGCTTTATTCACAAATTTTGTTAACCACACCTTATTTGCAAAAGTTTCAGGGCTTTTCCCGTTAATCAATAGATTATGCTCTGCTGCCCATTTTCCTGGTTTCTTTCCTTCGATTTCTTTACCGCTATCTATTGCCCAAATCAGCGGATTTTTGCACTGAGACATAAAAAAACTCTCCTGATAAGTTGATAATATCTGCAAAATCGTTGCCAATTGCTGATGTAACATGTAGCACTTCTGAATATTCTCTCATAGTCTGAATTTGATTCTGTAACCTCTGCTTAAAGTAACTACCTAAACTATTACCTTTGTCAGACAAAAATTCCTTAGAACCTGTTTAAAATCTCGAAGAGATGAGGTAAAATAAGCATAGATTAATAATGAGGTGTCTATGCGGAAAAGTTATCCAAGCAGTATAAGTCGAGA
>JAITUS010000149.1 GCA_031286185.1 Rickettsiales bacterium | reverse complement strand
TTTTGGGTTACTAACTTTCATTTTCTGTGGCATATTTTTTCTTTAGTAGTTAAATAGCTACTTTATAATGAATTTTGTCAGTAACCGCTAGGTTTTTTCGGTTGCTATGCAACAAAGCCATCCCAGTGTCGGGGCATTTGGGTGCGCCCATAGAACTGTCATTCCAGCGCGTGACGCTGGAATCCAGGAATTTTATTAGGTTAGTGAGCATAAAAGTTATGTTAAAATGCACCATTTTTATGGAAAACTAGATCCCAGTGTCAAGCACTGGGATAACAAAAAAGGCTACTTGGAGACACCACTATAAAGTGACATTAGATTCCAGCGTCAAGCATTTTGCGGTGTTCACGTGCGTTTCTCCTAAAAACTCCCTACCATAAATTGGTTATGCAAGAGATCTATTTAGTGACAAAATTAATGCTTTTTTAATTTTAATGGCTTATATTCTAGCTCTAAATAACAACAACGAATGTTTTAAATGGGAGATGCTTTTTGATGTCAACAGAACTTTCTAAGGGTAATGATAAAAATAAACAGTTTCTCATGCAAATTGCTGCTTGGCTAGTAGACAATACTGCTTTAACTTTTAATCAAATAGCGCAATGTTGTAAGTTAGCTCTTGAAGAAGTGCAGAATATAGCTGATGAGGAAATAGATGTTGAAAGATTTAATCCTATTATTTCTGGAATAATAACTGAAAAAGAAATTGATAACTGTAAGAAAAATCCAAATCGTATCCCAAGTTTGATTGCAAAAAGTGTAAAAAAAAGGAGTAAATCAATCGGCAACACTTCCGGCCTTGCTTCCCCGGCAAGGCGTAGAGATAAACCTGATGCGATTTATTATTTAATAAAAAAGTTTCCTATTTTGGACAACAACGTTATAGCTAAATTGATTAGTACAACAAATTGTACAGTGGAGCAGGTAAGGGATGGGTCTCACTATAATATGCAAAATATAAAACCTCAAGATCCCGTACTGCTCGGTCTATGCAGTCAAGAAAATTTAGAAACAGAAATAGAAAAAGCAAAAATAAAAGAAGAGAAACAAGAAAGGTTGAGAAATATAAAGGAAAATTATTAAAGTCTCTCAAATTGTTTATCTATTTTCATATCTTGTTAATATTAAATTAACTTGACTTGTCAGTGTTTACTGGTATAATGGTAGGTAAAGTATGTAGCTTAATAGCAATTAAGTTTAATACTTCCTAAAGATTAGTTTAGCCTAATTTATTATCTTGTAGTCACATTTTAAGTTAGTAAGCATCAATTAAAATTTTTGGAGGACTATGGTAACAATCAATGAAGATGTTTTAGCAAAAGAAAAGATTGCAGCTGAATTAGAATCAGCAAAAACAAGTGAGCAAATTTCCAACAACGATATGGTAAAACAAACAACAAATGAAGGTGTAAAAGAAAACAGAAAAGCACTAGATCTGAGTGAACTGAGAAAAAAAACAGCAGAAGAATTATTGGATCTAGCTGAGGAAAGGAAAATTTCAACTAATGGTAAAGGTAATGGCAGAATGCTGAAACAGGAGATGATATTCAGCTTAATGAAGAAAATGAGCGAGGAAGGAGGCATTACTACAGGAAGCGGAATAGTAGAAATATTACCTGATGGTTTCGGTTTTTTACGCTCAGCGAGTGCTAATTATGCTCCGAGTACTGACGATGTGTATATTTCTAATGGACAGATAAAAAAGTTTAATTTGCGTACAGGGGACATGGTATGTGGGGAAATCAGGCCGCCTAGTGATAAGGAAAGATATTTTACTTTAACTAAGGTTCAAAGTATAAACTCTACTGAGGTAAGTGAACTGAGAAAATACGTCCACTTTGACAACTTGCTTCCTCTTTACCCCGAAGAAAGGTTGATTCTTGAAAACAACAACGGTGTAGATAATAAAAAAGATATAAGTATGCGAGCTGCGGATATAGTTGCGCCTCTTGGAAAAGGACAAAGAGCATTAATAGTTGCTCCACCCCGCACAGGAAAAACGATATTGCTCCAGCAAATGGCTCATTCTATAGCTATAAATCATCCAGAAATAGAATTAATAGTATTGCTTATAGATGAAAGACCTGAAGAAGTGACAGATATGATGCGTTCTGTAAAGGGCGAGGTAGTGAGTTCCACATTCGATGAGCCTGCTTACCGCCATGTACAGCTTGCTGAAATAGTAATAGAAAAAGCTAAAAGAATGGTTGAGCATAAAAAGGATGTTGTAATTTTGCTCGACTCTATAACCCGTCTTGCACGTGCTTATAATGCAGTCATTCCTTCGTCTGGAAAAGTTCTAACTGGTGGTGTAGATTCAAACGCGCTGCAGAGACCAAAACGTTTTTTTGGAGCAGCCCGCAACATTGAAAATGGTGGTTCTTTGACAATAATTGCTACTGCTCTTGTAGAAACCGGTTCAAAAATGGATGAAGTTATTTTTGAAGAGTTTAAAGGTACAGGTAATGCTGAGGTTATACTTGATAGAAAACTTGCTGATAAGCGAATATTTCCAGCTATTGACATTACAAAATCTGGAACTAGAAAAGAGGAGCTATTAATTGATAAGGCTATATTGAATAAAATATGGGTGTTGCGTAGGATACTTAATCCTATGGGATCTATTGAAGCAATGGAGTTTTTACGTGATAAATTGCTTTTAACAAAGAGTAATGCTGACTTTTTTAACTCCATGAACAATTAAATGTCTAGCATGGATGTTGATCTGAGCAATAACCAAGTAGGCTTTGCTGCAAGCTGGTACCCGTTCAATGGAGTGGTAAAATTAGGTAGACAAGATGCTCTAAAAAAGTAATCATATAGAAAAAGTGAGTTTACAACAAACGGTGTCATCCCGGTGCTTGACACTGGGATGGCTTTGTTGCACGGCAACTTATGCTGTGGTGATTTATGACAAATTCATGTAACCATTTCAAACTTAGCCATGCCAATGTCAGTAAATCTATTGAGCAAATAGCACTTGATTAGCAGTTCTTTTTCACGATTTATCTCAGATTTATTCCTTAAGCTAAATCCAAATATTCGCTTCAGCCTTGAGAAAAACCCTTCAATGTAAGATCTTTGTCCCATAATTTACTCTCTTTTTTCACTCTTTCACACCACCTTCACCGTATAATTTTATTAACCTAATAGCAGCATTCCTGTCAGACATATACTCTGTTTCGGATGCTCTGCCGCACCATTTTTTGGTAGAACTTTTGTCTTGATATCATATTCCTTACACAATTTATAAAGTTTGTGCCTATCGTATACCCTATCTGCATATAGTGCTTTTATGG
>JAITUS010000143.1 GCA_031286185.1 Rickettsiales bacterium | reverse complement strand
GCACTATGTGCACCTCATGTCTTTATTAATTTCACCTAGACTTCTAGGTTTTTGCCTATACAAGCTGAAACGCGCTTATAAGTCGTTTAAGACAGTATAGTACGCCAATTTGCAGGATTAGAGAGTGAGCAGCTTCTACCACGGGATTCCTTTGCCTTTTTTACTTATTTAGTAAATTTCTTAACGTTAAGCTAAGGTTAGTTGTAGTTTAAAAGCAGCTAAATTGCAGCGTTTAAGGCATAAAAAACGCCAATGTTTTAAAAGAAATATTGACCAGGGTTTCTTTTGCTTTTTTTTATTTAGTAAATTTCTTAAATATTTATTACTAAAGTAGTATCCTGGATCCCAGTGTCGAGCACTGGGATGACACCATCCTTTTTTTCTGGGTGCCGTATTGTTTCAGGATTGTTTGTTCTATCGATGATTGCAACTTCTGTGACATCTGCATTGGCAGCTGGCGGCATTACATACACAATGTCAAAGCCCACCACTGAATTGAAAGAGGTGAACATTCAAAGTCCAGACAACAACAAGGCTTGTGAAATTTAACTTGGAGTAATCTAGCTTCATCTTTTAGAGTCTAGTAACGGAAGCGGGCTTCGTTGGTTGCAAGCTAAATATAACATATAAACAAATTTAACCTCTTTATGAAATTATACAGTAGTAAGACTAAAGGAAATTAATGATAGTAAAGCCAAAAGTACAAGCATGGAATAAAAGTAGCAATGACACTATAACAAACAAAAATCAACCCAAATTAACAAGTTATGTAATCAAACACAAAAATGAACTTACTTCCGCTGTCAAACGCGGTTACGCAAAGGCAGTAAAACGTTCAATAGAAAACAAATTAGCTAAAGTACGGGGTGAGGATGCATTTTTTACTCTTTTACGTAAAGTTGCTGCACATAATATTTTAGACGTGGTAAAGCATCCAACAAAAAGCGGAAGGGGCATTGAAATAACAGATCAAGATGGATTTACTCCTTTGCACGTCGTTGCTGCCCGCAATAGTGCAAAGTCAATAAAGTATTTATTAGAAAATGGAGCAAACCTTGAAGCACAAGATAACAGTGGGTGTACTCCTTTACATTGTGCTGTTATGTCTAATCGTGTAAAGGGAGTAAAGTACCTAGTAGAAAGTGGGGCAAATCTTGAAGCACGAAATAACGGTGGATGTACCCCTTTATTTTTTGCTGAGAGCAGGCATAACAGCAAGATAATAAAACTTTTGCAAGAAAAAACTAAGAGTAAAAAAGACTTAGATAGGGATGTATTAAAAGAAACAAAAAGTCAGCATTCTCAAACAAGTGAAGTGTCATTAGAAAATGAAGTATTACTAGAAAAAGCAGAAAAAAGACAACCGTGTTTCTTAAAAATTGCTTCTGTAAATCTTGCAGCTATGTTAGTAGTACTTAGTATTGTTTCCAGTTTATCTGTTCTGCCAATGGTTGTAACTTCTGCGATATTTGCATTAATAGCTGGCAGCATTACATACATGGTATCAAAGCCTACCACTGAGTTGAAAGGAGTGGCTATTCAAGGCTTGGTACAACACGGTGTTGGTAAGGTTTAAAAGTTGTCCAGCTTATCTTAGTTTTCTCCCTTACTGAGCTAAAACCACTGTTAAGCTTTGTAATTTTAACACTAACACTTAATTAATAAATATATTTCTATAATTAATAATAGTATTAGTTGAGGTAAAAGTATATGTCAGAGAAATCAAAAATAAAACGTGCTTTACATTCAATCAATAATGTGAGCGACAAACTATTAGAAAAGGTTGCAAATTATGGCTACTCTATTGAAGATTTGTCAAAAAAAGCCGCTAATAGAGTTTCCTCTAATGCCAAAAGTTTATATGGAAAGGTTACAAAAGCGGATCTTTTGACCTTAACAAGAGCTATGAAAGCTCAGAGTTAGGAGGTAAATATAGATCTACTGAAAAAGTAGCGGTGTATCCCGAAGGGAAAAAAAGGAAAGGATGGAAAAGCTTCGATATGCAGTAAAAGAATTTTGCAAAGCAAGCCCAAAATCAGGCAATCATCAAGTATCAAAAGAAGAACAGGTGAGTATAGATCTTGGTAATAAATCAGTGATTGATCACTACACTGGCATTTTGTATAAAGCACCTCCAATGTTTGAAGAAGTTGCATATATGAAAGAAGTGGGAACCAAAGTAAAGAAAAAGCTATAAGGAGCCTATGGGACTTGAAACGTCTGCTAAACGTTTTTCTTCGAAAGAGCAAGCAGAAAACACAAAAATTATAAAAAAGGACTCAAAAGGTGAATTATAGACCGTTTGACCAGCGCGGTAATTTATACGATACAAGCGACAAGATAAGTAAAGGTCAAAAAGGTCTTGTAGCATATGCTATTACACTTGATGGTAAGCTAGTTACTTCACAACATATCCAACTGAGTGACAATACTAAATATAGGTATTACCATTCAACACCTCTTGGTGGTAAGCCGGGGTTGTGTTTTGGCATGATGAAAGTAAAGGATGGAAAAATAACTGAAATTGATGCCTTTAGTGGTCACTATAAGCCAACTCAAGAAAACTTGTATAATGCCGCCTTTCTCAAATCAGAACTAAAAGACGTTTTTGCTGATGATGTCAGGATAACAATATTAAGTGTCTCAGAACCTGTTTAAAATCTTCGTAGTAGGAGAGAAATGAAGGAGAGAACAATCATCTGTAAGCTAGTGTTAAGTTTCCGCTCGCAATTTTTCCACAATCGTCTGCATTTTTCTAACCAAGCAAAAGATCTCTCAACAACCCATCTTTTTGGCAATACGACGAAAGTGTGTAACTCACTTCGCTTTATTAC
>JAITUS010000042.1 GCA_031286185.1 Rickettsiales bacterium | reverse complement strand
TGTTTTCTGCTTGCTACTCTCCAGAATTGGCCTGATTTTTTCAAATTGCTCTCGACTTATACTGCTTGGATAACTTTTCCGCATAGACACCTCATTATTAATCTATGCTTATTTTACCTTATCTCTTCAAGATTTTAAACAGGTTCTTAGATTTTTTAGCTTAAAATTTTTTACTTTATCTAATTGAGAATGTAACCTTTCATTATTATTGGTAGAACCAGGCTTTTTAATGAGAATGTATAAATTCTCTAACTCTTGTTGTAACTTTTCATTTTGTGCAATTGAACGGAGAAACTTCGTAATAGTAAAATTCTCAATAGACAAGCCTAGTTCTTTTATTTCACTAATATGTTGCTCAAGAGATGTAAGCGAGGTAATTGCTTCAGTACAGAGATGAACATTTTCTGCAGAACAAAATGACAAGTAACACATTGCATATAAAACATGTTTTGCTAAATTTAAAGACGCTTCAATACTAAGATTCTCAGACTGATTGCTTGGTTCTTTTACTGCTGTGTTGTCTTTCATAAAATACCTCCTTCAAAAAATAGTCATGCTTTTAAAGATGACAACTTTCTCTACACTAACTTTGATGTTAGAAATTACTACAAACGTTAGACTTGAGCTTAATTTTTTGCCCTTTGTCATATATTGAATTTATCCTCACTATACGTTTATAATACAAAACTGTTTCGTATTATAAACTCATATTTAAGGTTACGTAAGTGTTTTTTTCGCTAAATAAGCGTTTTTTATTGAATAACAGCTTCGTTATTGAAAAGATAAATAGAAGACAAATGCCATTTTATCACGCTATTTACTTGATAGTGAGTGAGAAAAGCCACCAGAATAAGGGATTTTAACTCCGCCCTGGTGTAGTAATTTTAGGTATAAATCTTAGGAAAACCTGCTATGCACACCAACCACGTGTTTCAAATAATCCCATTTTTACCTAAATTTAGAATACGATCTATTTATCTCTTGTCCCTAGCATTCTGGTGTCCAAGCTTTTCTAGATATTTAAGATGTTCAGCACTTGGTCTGAGCTCACAAGTTGAACAAGGTCCATTTGTGAAGACGGTGAATTCTTAAGGAAAGCGCCTTTATTTTCTGTATCATGCTCTACAACAGTTTCACTTGATGTATTACTCGATATAGAACTGTCAGTTGGCGACTTACTTATTCTTGATAAAACATATTCAACAGGATTACGAAAGAATTCGTCTTCATCACTAGAGTCTGGACTATACTTTGATGTGCCGCACAATACAGAACCGCTGGTTGACGGCTCACTCAAAAATGAAGCACAGGATGAAAAACTACGAAGAGACTCACCTTCATGACTGGGTCCAAGAATACTACTAGTAGATGATCTTTGCGAAGCAGGAGATCCAGTAAGATATGCGCTATCCTTGGAAGCTATAGAATCACGGCACCCTGGCTTGTTTCGCACAAGATCACTGGATTGCTTAAGCCTTTCAGGTATCTTAAGCATAGAAAGTTTTTCTGCATAACTCTGATGTACTTCTTTCCATAAAAATTCCACCTGACACTTATTTTTACCATGATAAAAAGGTAATTTTGAACATAGCTTCTTCCTTTTATCAGGAGAAGAAAAACTTAAATATAGATCCTCAACCTCTTTATGGGAGCAAGAAGAAAGAGACGTTAGCATTTCTTCTCTTTCTGGTTTTTTATTAATCTTAAAAGGTAAATAGCTTATAAATTCATATAAGACTCTCCTTTTCCCTTCAACAATATCTTCTTGCGTAAGCTTAGAAACATAAGTAGAACCATCAACAAGTTCGTATTTTAGGTATGAAGATTCTAATGAACAACCTTCTTTAAGTTTTATAGGAGAAGGCACTGAAGATAGATTACCTTTTCTAGTCGGGAATGTATTGTGTTGTTTAGGATCAGGTTGTTTTTTACTTGCAGGATGCACAGGAGCACTTTTAGTTGAGTCACGCCTTACATCATGCCGCTCAAAGTTTTCGTCATGTTGGTCAGACTTATTGGAAAAGAAACTTTTAACTTTACAAAGAACCCCATGCTTCTTTGGGGATTCACTCTCAGCTTTTGCACTATCTTCTCCTAGATCACTCTCACCAAGCGTCAAAGAAGCGGAAAATCCACCACTAGCCTCTTGTACGCTTTCATCAGCATCTAGCGCAGCAGCACTTACAGGTTGCTGTGATAGACCTGCCTGTTCCTTCAGTAATATTGATAACTGCGAGCTCCATTCAAATTCCATCCGTTTACACCACTCAGGGGAAAGGTGGAATTTTGAATATAACTTCTCCCTACCACAAGGAGAAGAAAGATCCGAGTATAGTTTCTCAACTTCTTTAGGAGAAAAAAGAGATAATAATATTTCTAGCCAAAATTTTTGGTTATTCTGATGAGGTAAAACATGTATAAAATTCCGCAGAATCTCTTTTTTCGTTTCATTATCAACTTTACCACCAGCCCCCTGCACGCTTTCATCAGTATCTAACGCAGCAGCACTTACAGGTTGCTGTAATCGATTACTTGAATTTACATTATGGTGCAGCTCAGCTTCTTGGGACAGCATCCACGTTTCTCCTCCCGCTCCTCTTTCCGAACCTCGCCTGGGAGACTTCCTTATCTGCTTCTCCTGGTTGCGCTTGGGAGACTCCAATTCTGTATCTGATATGTCAGTCGATGGTGACCGCGACCGTAATTGCTCAAGAAGCTCAGGGTTAATTTCTAGTTGACCATCTTCATTGATTACAGAGTTTTCTATAATCACAGGGATTAAAAGAGCAACCTGTCTATCGGAAAAAGCATACACATCACCAAATTTATCTGACTCTGTACCTTTAGTTTGACCTCTAACATCAGTTAAAAGACCGTAAGAAAATTTAGCATTGATCTTATCTGCCTCCATATACTTTAAGTATCTCAAGCTATTATCCTCTTCAATCGCAGGTATAAAAGCAAAATTATCTCCATTTCTTATTCTGCTTTCATCAATAAACTCATCATAGTAGTACCTGTGAATTGGTATTTTAGTTAAGGAAAAGATTAGCCAACTCATAGCATTTTTGTAGTTTCTAACTTTTGAATCATGACTGCTTGGAAAGTTAAAGTTATACCCCACCATTTTTTTAGAAAGTTCTATTGCACTTCTGATGAAACCAATATTTTCAACATCTTTAAAATATATTTTTTTGTCCTTATAATCAATATCATAGAAATCTAAATAATTACAACCATGCACCTCCATTTGTGCTTTAAGTGCTCCTACAAAATATGTTTGCACATTTGGCTGATTAAACAACAGACATTTTATATAACGAGATGACTTACTTACTGACACTGCCTTTATATTTTCGTTTAAAAGCTTATAAATAAGTTCTTTGCCAAGATGACGTTTTTCATCAATTTCCCTAACCATTCGATTTTTCACGTCAATTTCGGATTCCTCAGCAAAGTGCACTTTGAGGTTAAAGATTACTCCGGAGTCTATAGGAACTGTAAACTTAGTCACTGCCCCACTACGCGTCCACCTGCCTTTATCAAAATTAAATGGAAAAGACTTAAGATTAAAAAAGTGACCAACTACAGATTCATCAGGAAAATATTCTCTTATCAAGCCTCTTGCCATCTGTAATAAGTACTTTTCTGCAGCGTCCTGATCACAATTAAACTTCACGACAATTTTGCTGCCTTCGACAACAAAATTAGTGTTAACTTTAGAGCTATAATTATTAATGTTAAATGCATTAACCAGCTCCTTAACAAAATCTAAATTAGTCATAACTCCCTCTTACTAAAATAATTATTAATATTTTTGACGGCTACTTTGTGCCTTCTCAGCTTTAGTATTACTTACTTTTGGATAAGGACGACCACTATAGTCATCAAACCTGCTACGACCCTCGTGCATGTCTCGTCCTCCACCTCCTGTCCTACAGTTAGCTGCCATCCAAGCAGCGGAATCATATCCACCAGAGCCTACTTTAAAACGAGAATCCCCTTGTGAACTAGAACTTGCTTTTTTATCCATAACCCCTCCATTAATAAATTATGTAATACCTGTATATTACAAATAAATCATAAGTGCAAGAACTTTTTTTGCATTTCATAAACTTTTATATTCATTACCGACTTTTCCTTCTATCTCCAGAGTTAACATTTATAAAATTAAGTGCTGATTCTGGTGAATTTTGACCCTGCTCAGCAAGCAATTCATCACAAATTTCATCTATATCAATTGATTCTACTCGTTGCATTTCATTTTCATCAGCACCATCATTATATTTCTGAAAGCTTCTAGATTGATTTTTATTACTATAATCCCCTATCCGGCCAGTAACAACTGGCCCTTCCGCTCTAGGCTCCTGCCTCGGAGCAGGTGGACATACAGCCACCTTCGGTGTTTCCGACTTTCCTTCCACTTTTGTTTCTTTTACTCCACTATTCTCCTTATTCATACCATCTTTGTGCACAAAACGCACCAAATTTTGCAGGTGACCTGGTAAAAGATCAAGCTCTTGCTTGGTCAGAGTGATTGACCTCGCAGCACCAGACGAAAAGTCGAGAAAATAACTTGGAACGACGAGTTGAAGCCTCCCTTTTGTATCCATCCTTATTTCTATAATTTCATGCACTTCTTTAGTTGCTTCTTTTTCTTTCGTTGATGTTTTTTCTTTAGCTTCTTCTTTTGTTGTTTCTACTGAAGCTGTCAGCTCAGCTGAAAAGAGCCTTGCCAAGATTATAACAGCACAACCCGCTAGACATATTTGTAACCTTAGCTTCACACACTGCAAAAATTCCAAGCGCTCGTATACTCTTGCAAACTCTTCTTCCGATAATTTACCGCCGTTTAATTTTGCCTGTAACTCTTTCATTTCATTTTCCAGCCTTTTATCCCAACTGAGATCGGCTGAAAAGATCTTTTTGATTAATTCCTTAAGTGCATCACGTATATCACGTAAAAACCTTATGATTGCTGCAAGCCAGCCTTCTTTCTCCTTTTCCTTTACCACCCTATAGGCCTCGGAATCCATGTCTACTTTAAAGTAATCGAAGAGCGGTTTGAAGAGCTGCCAAATGCTCTCGAGCACCATTTCATTGTCAGCGAAATAACCCTCATCTCCTTCAGCACGCAGCTCTACGTAAGATAAGATGTCATCAACTCTGCCAGAAGCTTCCTGCTCAAGCTCGAGTCTAAGTTTCTCGCGCTCGAGCTCTGCTTGTTTTAGCCCATTAATAATCGCCTGTCTAGCGAACTCGTCTGCAGCTCCTTGAATCTCTTGGAGCTTCTGATTTGCAGCTAAATCTTGCTCTCTAATCTGAGCTTTGAAGAGTGCGTTTTCGTCGTTTGAAAAATTATCAGTCATATCTTCGTCTTTCATAATTAAAGCACATAATTTAATTTTACAGCACTAAATATTTAATAAGTCTTAATCGTAAAGTTGTCAATAAACTTCTATAAACTTTTATATTATGTATATTATATCATACACTGCGCAATCTTTCAATAATATCTTCTCTATTTATTTCGAGATCTTCAACCTGTTTTAACACCTGTCTTCTCAAATTCATCCTTGTGAGCATTGATTTTTTCTCAGCTATTGCTTTTCTTTTTTTCTTTGTTAAGTATTTGATATTGTGTCCATTATAGCCTGCTATAGGACATTATGCAAACACA
This sequence comes from Rickettsiales bacterium, assembly GCA_031286185.1. GTDB lineage: Bacteria > Pseudomonadota > Alphaproteobacteria > Rickettsiales > Anaplasmataceae > Wolbachia. The sequence continues at coordinate 583 of JAITUS010000042.1, read as the reverse complement.
TTTTTGCTTGCCGCAAAAACCTACCCACGAAACCTTGTCCAGAGCGGCTTTGGGCCGACACTTTTAATGAAAAATTTACTGATTGACTCGTTATTTTATGGCTTGATCAATGGTTGTGTTATCTAAGTTTTTAATAGAGTGTGTTGATGGATTAATATAAATTCACTCGAGAAAAAATAAACCCAAATAGCAGCGCAAGCAACTTTACTATACAAGTGTCAAGCGATGACATCATAGGGATCGGGATGACAAGAAAGGGGCTACTTATTGTTTATATCTTCTTGCTCTGTAGTCCGACTCTCTTGTTGCTGTGACTTTTGGCTTTGTAATTTTACCTGTCTTAACTCATGCGCATCTGTTCCTGATCTCACAACATGAACAGTGACTGGTACCACTACTTCACTGTGAAACTCCATATCCACTTGATACTCACCTAAGTTTCTTATTTTTACTCCATTAAAGGATATTTTACGGTGATCAATTTCACACTCTTGCAACAAAGATTTCGCAATTTCTCTTGTTGTTACAGAACCAAAAATTTTGCCATCCTCGGAAGCTTGCTTTACCAACACCACAAACTTAC
>JAITUS010000096.1 GCA_031286185.1 Rickettsiales bacterium | reverse complement strand
GAGAGATCTTTTGCTTGGTTAGAAAAATGCAGACGATTGTGGAAAAATTGCGAGCGGAAACTCAACACTAGCTTACAGATGATTGTTCTCTCCTTCATTTCTCTCCTACTACGAAGATTCTAAACAGGTTCTAAGAACGGGTATAATTAAACTCCTATGTACTGTGCTGGTAAAGATGGAAACTTAAAAGTAGTGGAATATTTTGTTGGAAAGGATACTTATTCTAATGTCAGAACTGAAATTGGTGATACTTTATTGCACCTTGCTGTTAAAAGCAGAAGACTAGAAGTAGTAAAATATTTTGTAGGAAAAGGTATTGATGTTAAAAACAAATACAATGAGACTCCATTACATTATGCTACTGATAATGGAAACTTAGAAATAATGAAATATCTTAATTGAAAAGGGTGCTCAAATCAATGCTAAGGGTAAAAATGACGAAACACCGTTACACCTTGCTATCTATAGGACTACCTTTAGTGAGGACTTAAGTATAGTGAAATATCTGATCAATAAAGGTGCTGATGTTGACGCTAAGAACGGAAATAATGAAACCCCATTACACATCGCTGTTGAAGATGGAAACTTAGAAATAATAAAATATCTTATTGAAAAGGGTGCTAATGTCAACGCTAAGGGTAAAGAAGGCGAAACACCACTACATCATGCTGCTCTGATGAGAAAAGTTGATATAGCTATGGTGCTAGTAAAACACAACGCAAATGTTAATGCTAGAAGTAATTGGGGAATGACAGTGTTAGGTTATGCAGCTGACCACCAGGAGCTTGTGGAGTTGCTTTTAGCTCATGGTGCAGCTTTTTACTGAAAGTGTTTAATGTAGCTTAAGAGGAGGAAAATTATTTGTCTTGACAGCATATATGACATCCTTTACGATTAAAGTTAACAGTGAAAGTGTATATTTGTTATGTTTGCGGTGATTGAAACAGGTGGAAAGCAGTATCTAGTAAAAAAAGGTAGTGTAATAAAGGTAGAAAAACTAGAAGCTGAGGAAGGAAAGGAGGTAGAGATCGATAAGGTAGTTTGCCTTTCAAACAATGGTTTATCTTATTCACCTAATGCTACTGTTAAAGCTGAGGTGCTTGAACAACGCAGAGGGGAGAAAATTATAATTTTTAAAAAGAAGAGAAGAAAGAATTACCGTAGGAAAACTGGTCATAGGCAGTATATAACCGTTCTTCGTATCAATGAAATTAATCTTCAAAAATAAGAGGTAAGATATGGCAACTAAAAAGTCAGGTGGTAGTTCCTGTAATGGTAGAGATTCCGCAGGTCGTAGGTTAGGGATAAAAAAGAACGGAAAAGTTATTCCTGGTAACATAATTGTCCGTCAAAGAGGTACAAAATTTCACCCTGGAAGGAATGTTGGTATGGGTAAAGATCATACAATTTTTGCTAAAGTGGAGGGCTGGGTCAAATTTAGAAAGTCAGTAAATAAAAAGACTTTTATAGATATCTTGCCTGCGGACAATGTGCAAGCTTCAGCTTGAATAAATCAGGGGCCTGTAGCTCAGGTGGTTAGAGCGCACGTCTGATAAGCGTGAGGTCGGAAGTTCAACTCTTCCCAGGCCCACCATTTAGTAATTACTAGCTGGATTTTCTATAACAACTTTAATATTGTATGAGCAGAAGCCTAAAGCATGAGTTTATATAAAAATTTAATCACCAGTGAATCAGTTGCAGCTGGTCATCCAGACAAAGTAGCGGATCAAATTTCAGATGCAATACTTGACGAGTACCTTTTTACTGATCCTTCCTCGCGGACCGCAATAGAGACTTTAGTTACTAAAGATAACGTTATTATAGCGGGAGAAATGTTTGGACCTAACATTGCAAATAGCAGAATTGAAAATATTGTGAGGAGTACGATAAAAGATATTGGTTACGAATGCGATGGTTTCCACTGGAGAAGAGTGAAAGTAAATATATTGTTGCATGAACAATCAAATGACATTGCAATAGGGGTAGATCAAGGTGCTGGAGATCAGGGCATTATGTATGGTTATGCAACGACAGAGACAGAAAGTCTCGTGCCAGCGCCAATTTTTTATGCGCACTTGATTTTAAAAAATATCATGAGTGTAGCTAAAGAAGCAAAACTTGGTCCAGACGCAAAATTGCAAATCACCTTGGCGTATGAGAATAATCTGCCAGTACGTTCTGAAAGTATTATCGTTTCAATACAGCACCCTGAAGATCTGGATCAATTGAAAGTAAAAGAAATAATTTACCCTTACATAGTTTCATCTTTACCTAAAGGGTGGATGTGTTCTGAGGAAAATCTCTTGATCAATCCAACTGGTAGATTTGTTGTTGGCGGACCAGTTGGTGATTGTGGATTAACCGGACGAAAAATCATGGTTGATACTTATGGAGGATATATTCCGCATGGTGGGGGAGCGTTTTCTGGAAAAGACGCAACAAAGGTTGATAGGTCTGCAGCTTATGTGGCAAGATATCTTGCTAAAAATATTGTCTTTGCAGGCTTAGCTGAGCGCTGTCTTGTGCAGCTTTCTTATGCAATTGGTGTGTCAAAACCTACCTCGTTCTACATTGATACATTTGGTACAAATACGGTGGATGATAAGAGGATTAAAAAGCTTATCGAAGATAACATAGATTTATCAACTAAAGGTATCATCAAACATTTATCGCTTAACCGTCCTATATATAAACGTACAGCCTGTTATGGACACTTTGGTAAGAAATCAGAAGAAGATGGTGGATTCTCTTGGGAAAACATAGATTTATCTGATGTTCTTTGTAGGGAGTTTAATATGGGGAACAACAAAAAAATGTCTTTAGATTGCTAAAGTTTTTGATTTATAGCTTATACTGATATACTAACCTATTGTTAAAGTATAATTAGCTTTTCATAATAATTATACTATATTAGTAATAATTTTCATATTTATGGAGCTCACAAAATGTGTAACAAAATATAAAGAGAAATTCTACGATATAGCTATAAGAGAATCATCTGACCTTATTAAAAAAATAAAGGAGCATCCCTTCAATGTTGAGTTAATGAATAATACGCTGGATTATGAAAAATTTAAATTTTACCTTCAGCAGGATTGTTTGTATGTAACAGATTGTACTCGCGCTTTATTAATCATTGCAGCTAAAGCTAATGATATTGAAATAATGAATAAATTAACTAGTGTAGCTGTTGGCACTTTTGCTACACGAGATTACTATAGAGAACATTTCGCAGGTTGTGATTTATCTGACAACCACAAAAAGTCAAAGTCTTGTTCTGCTTTTACTGACTTTTTCATGCACGTCGCATATCATAATTCTGTTGCTGAAGGTTTGGCGGCATCTTACCCATGTTTTTGTATATATCAAATGGTTGTTCGTCACATTGTGGAAAGTGGCATCGCTCCTAAGAACCTGTTTAAAATCTCGAAGAGATGAGGTAAAATAAGCATAGATTAATAATGAGGTGTCTATGTGGAAAAGTTATCCAAGCAGTATAAGTCGAGAGCAATTTGAAAAAATCAGGCC
>JAITUS010000109.1 GCA_031286185.1 Rickettsiales bacterium | reverse complement strand
CTATCATTGGTGCGACTGTTGAAGTAATAAAGCGAAGTGAGTTACACACTTTCGTCGTATTGCCAAAAAGATGGGTTGTTGAGAGATCTTTTGCTTGGTTAGAAAAATGCAGACGATTGGGAAAAATTGCGAGCGGAAACTTAACACTAGCTTACAGATGATTGTTCTCTCCTTCATTTCTCTCCTATTACGAAGATTTTAAACAGGTTCTAACAATTTTGCTTATTTAAACGTTTTCTGCCGCTCCACTGAACAGATACGTTTTATGTTAAAATACAACGTTTTTAATGATTATGGAAAGACTAGATCCCAGTGTCAAGCACTGGGATGACACCCTGTATCGTGTAAGAAGCATCTAATGTTTTAAGCTTAAGCATTAGATAAAGAAAGGAAAATTTTTGAATGACATCACTTTTACTTCAATATTTGCACATTAACCTCGCTTCTGAACAGATATACTTCAATTTTTATACTCCCTCATTAACATAACATAATTTTATGCTGATTGTGTAATATGATTAATTTCTTCATCTGACATTTTTTTGAAGAATTTTGCTGGCCTGCCAGCCCATATTTCTCCACTTTTTATCACTTTTCCACGCGTCACTAGCGAGCCGGCAGCTACCATAGCTTCAGATTCCACAATTGCATAGTCCATTACGGTAGAGCCCATGCCAATAAATGCTTTGTCATGCACTGTGCATGCGTGCGGCATATAAAAATGTCCCACCGTTACCATACTGCCAATAATTGCGTTACCACCTGGGTTTCTATCCACATGAATCACCGTGCCGTCTTGAATGTTTGTTTCATCACCTATTTTGATTGATCCAACGTCTCCCCCTGATTACACAATTAAACCAGATGCTCGTACCTCTTCCTATTTCAACCTTGCCTATGATATGCGAACCACCCGCGATGAAGGCACTCTCGTCTATTTTTGGTTCATAATCTTTGTATTTTAGAATGTGGTACATATTGAGCCTATGATTCTATGCTTTATATAACTTAAGTAAGATTTTTTTACTAAACAATAAATATTTTTCTTGGGTCGGTCCCAGCCAGCGTCTGGGCATACATCTCGTTTCACTTTATGATAGTGTCATTCTAGTGCGTGACGCTTGTATAGTAATACAGAGGCATGTGCTGCTATTCCTTCATTTCTGCCAATAGAACCCAACTTTTCTGCAGTGGTTGCTTTGATATTTACAAATTCGCTATCAATCTCTAATGTCTTTGATATAGATTTCTTCATTTCTGCTTTATAAGGCGATATTTTAGGCTCCTCACAAACTATAGTAATATCTAAATTAGATACACGCTATCCTTTTTCTTTTGCTTTTGTAGTAGCAAAGCTCAGGAAGTAAGACGAATTACAATCTTTCCACTCAGCGGAACTAGGGGGGAAATGCTCTCCTATGTCGCCACATCCCAGTGCTCCCAGTATTGCGTCAACAACTGCATGTATTACAACATCACCATCGGAATGTGCTTCTATTGCCATGTTGTGCTCGATTTCCACACCACAAATTTTTATAAAGCCCTTAGCCTTATTTTGAGCTTTAACAAACTTATGTATATCATAACCAGTGCCAACGCGATATTTCGGTTCTTCAAGAAGGAGCTTTGCCATATTAATATCTTCTTTTGTAGTTAACTTAAAATTGCTTTTCTCACCTTTAATAATCGCAACATGTTTTTTGTGCTCTACCATTAGCGATGAATCATCAGTAAATTCTTTGGTTGATTGGTGGCATAATAACAATTCTTTGAAATTAAAGATTTGAGGAGTTTGTATAGCTCTGAGTTTTTCTCTTGGAATTGCAGATTCAATAAAATTATCACTTACCGATGACACAGTATTTTCAACTTCTATTGCTGGCACTACTCCTGCATGTTGACCATCAATCATAGACTGAGCTAAGTTATCTATCAAAGCATTTGATACGAAGGGCCTGCAAGCATCGTGCATAACGACAAAATCTGGGTTAATTTTTTGTAAGCTTTCAAGTCCCAACTTAACTGAATTTTGCCTACTTTCTCCTCCGTATATTGGACTTAGCAATTTAGTACCTACACCTTCTGTCATCCAAGTAGCTTGACTACTTGGATCCATATTTTCTTTTCTTATCAATTCCTGCTTTACGCGCTGGAAGAGGTGCTCCGCTGATTTTTCATTTAAATGACGGTTACGTAAGAAGTCTATTACTTTTCTATAAAAACGTTCATAAAAATCTTCATAATCTTTATTAATTACCACTCTTACACAATCTATATATTGGTTGGTCAAAAGTTTTCTAACTGTATGAAATAAAACAGGTTTGCCTGCCAGTTTTATGTACTGCTTAGGAATTGCGTCACTACATCTATTGCCTACTCCCGCTGCAACTATCAATGCTGCTATTTTGTATTTCTTAGATCTGTTAGTGTGCATGTTTATCATTTTCAGTGTAAGTGTATAGTAACAGGTTATTAAAGTTTTAAAAAGATTGATAAAGTTTAAAAGACAGCATCTTTTTTCTTCGCTTGGTAAATTTCTTAAAAATTTATTACTAAAGTAGTATCCTGGATTCCAGATACTGTCTTTATTGTCAACAAGTTATTTGACTAAAAAGATAAAAAATAACAAAACAATTCAATTTAAGATT
>JAITUS010000079.1 GCA_031286185.1 Rickettsiales bacterium | reverse complement strand
TAATATTGTAATTAGTGGTGGAAGAACTTTTTAAGTGTTCTAATACTCCCTCAACAACAGGTTTACGACGTCCTACTGTCACAGACTCCTTTGCATTACCACATCTTTTAGATTCTCCTTTTAACTCGCTGTCGATTTTTTCTAGGTTTTTTATAATAACTTGCTTGTCTCGATCGCTGATAGAGCACATAAGTAACCTCAACGTAATTCACACTATTAGTATATATAAGCCGATAAAATTGTCAATGACATTAAACATACTGTAATTACTATTGAATGACGGAGAGACATACTTCATTATTTTGGCACGAAGTAACAAATTCAATGAAGTGTATGGTCCCTGTGTAATGGGAATTGGTATTAACAGTTGCAGTTTATATCTCTCAGTGATAAAATGATGGTCTGTGTATAATTTAATATTATGATTAGCTTACTGTTTGTTGTGTTGTTGTTTTTTTGTGGTGGTGATGCACTTGCAAAACAGGAACCACGCCCAATAGCTGCAGACAGTCACATAAAGGTTATCAATTATAATCCACAGGCTATACATAAGTACACTGGTTTTTATGGTTACCAGTCGAGCATATTATTTGAGCCAGGCGAAGTAATACAAACCCTTTCAATGGGTGATCCAACTGGTTGGCAGCTCGTTCCTCAAGGTAACAGGTTATTTATCAAACCTATAGATGATATCGCTGACACTAACGCAACTGTAATTACTAACAAAAGAGTTTATTACTTTGAACTTCATGCTGAGGAAGCAACTGGATTGGATGATCCAAGATTAGCATATGAAGTAAGGTTTCTTTATCCACTATTCAATAGTGATGAAATTTACACAACCAACAACGGTGATATTCTCGAGCAAGCTAACCCCAACACTATTCCTGACATAAGTAATATTGAGGTTGTAAAGAAAGGCTTAAATTTTAATTATTCCATCTCACATGTAAAAGGTAGTGAGTCAATAATACCAACTAAAGTTTTTGATGACGGGAAATTCACATATCTGCAATTTAATAAGACAAATTCTGATTTTCCAGCAGTCTTTATGGTTGACTCTGCAGGATATGAATCTCTAGTAAATTTCCGTATAGTTGATGATTATCTTATAATTGAAAGAGTGGGCTCGGTGTTTACCTTAAGGAACGGATCAAGTACAGTCTGCTTGTTCAATGAAAGTATGCCTTTTAAAAAGGGTAAGTAGCTGTTAAAGGCTATAGTGCCTTAGGTACAGCACTTTTATCCATTCAGCATACATTGATTCAAATGGTTGTCATACCAGCATTTCCATTAATCTTCAGTGTTGTACACGTTCTTTTCTTTTTCTAATCTCTCCTGCTCTTCAATACAATATATGGCAAGCGGATTGGCTTTAAGTCTTTCGACTCCTATTTCTTCCCCTGTTCCTTCGCAATAACCGTAGGTGCCTAATTTTATTTTTTCTAACGCCTCCTTAATTTTTTCCTTTCTGTCTTTTCTGCGCTGGATTAATTTTTCACTTCCACTGTCTTCATCAGAATAATATGTACTATCCTCTAGTTCTTGCTTCTCCAGCTCAGCAAACATCGATTGCAACTTTGAGCTGAAATACTCTAACTGCTTTATGCTCATATATTCTTCGTCTTCTGAAGGAGTGTAATCTTCTGGTAATTTTATTTTTGGTAACTCTTCCATAACTGTACAACTAGATAATAAAACCTGTATAATTTGCAAACAAGAAATTATACTACCTATAAGTAAATACTATAATTTATAATAAACATTTAAAGTTCTGGTATGATTGGCTTAATAAAAAAATTAGTAATATATGATAAGAACTTTACCTATATAATATGTGTTTTTATTGTAATGTTAAGCCTATCTTTATTCACATTTGAAAATAACAGTGAACAAGAAGTTATGTTAACATTAACATGGATATGTGCTACATTTGTTTTACAAATCTCTACAAATAATTTATTTGCTTCTGATTATCATGATGGGATATTAGAGCAAATTTTCATACAGCTACTTTCTTCTAAGTTTATAATTACTTGTAAAATTTTTGCTCACTGGTTATTGTTTGGGTTACCGATTTCAGTGATTTCTTCCATATTCAGCTTCGTAGTTCTTGGTAATAATATTAAGCATTCAATAGTAGTAGGTTTATCTTTATTGTTTAGCATGTTGATAGTAATCAATATTTCAGCTGTTGGAAATGCATTAATGATTGGTCGAAATAACTTAGTATCGGGAATGTCACAAATTCTTGTTTTGCCAATTATAATGCCGGTTTTTATATACTTTAAATTATTAGTTCAGCTTGAAAGCTTATCCTTGAATATTCACACGTTGCTTATTACTGCTTTAATTTTTGCTATTTTGATAGTCAATAGCATTATAGCTGCTCATATAGCATTAAAATTCGCTGTAGAACAGGATTAAAGAGTTTTGTGAATCGCTGTGTTCCTTGAGGCAACTCTGTTGTTGCCTCTGTTCTCAAATCACAACTAGGTTGTGATTTGAGAACACTGGTTAAGATGCAATGCGAGCACTTTCTAGAGAATTGTTGCCTTACAACTTCTGGATTAGATAAGCTTGAGCTTGGATACAAACACAAAAGTATTTTTACCATGTCAATTCCAAAAAAAAAAAAAAAAAAATCATTTATTTTCGTAAAACGCTTTTCAACTTTGTTGCTTGAGACCTCATTTTTTCTTTATATAGATACAGGTCCGAACCAAGCGACCATTTGTTACCAGGTTTTTCTTGGTTTGCCTGGTAGGCTTTGATGGAAAATACTAAGAACCTGCTTAAAATCTTCGTAATAGGAGAGAAATGAAGGAAAGAACAATCATCTGTAAGCTAGTGTTGAGTTTCCGCTCGCAATTTTTC
>JAITUS010000072.1 GCA_031286185.1 Rickettsiales bacterium | reverse complement strand
GTATGCTACAAAATTCCCATAATACTTTGTTATCGCCGCTGTCAATGTCGTCTTCCCATGATCCACATGCCCTATTGTCCCCACATTCATATGCGGCTTGCCAAATGCTTCTACTACTTTTGTTGTAGCTTCTACTGCTGTTGTCATAATCGTTACCCTTAATTATACCTTAACTCATCAACCACATACTGTGGCACTTGTTCATAACAAGAAAAATGCATACTATATTGAGCTCTTCCTTGAGATATAGAACGCAAAACATTTATATAACCAAACATACTTGCAAGAGGCACTAAAGCAAGGATTATAGCGCTATTATTATGCGTTTCCACACTTGAAACCTGTCCTCTTCTGCTATTTACATCACCCATAATATCACCCATATACTCTTCAGGTGTAATAATTTCAACCTTCATTATAGGTTCTAACATTTTTGGACCAGCTTTATTTGCCATTTCCTTAAAAGCACCTTTGGCAGCTAGCTCAAAAGCTAAAGGACTTGAATCAACTTCATGAAAGGCACCATCAATAAGAGTAGCCTTAAAATCAATAACTGGGAAGCCAGAGATCATTCCTCCCTCTTTTATCAACTCCAAACCATTTTGCACACCAGGAATGTATTCTTTTGGAATTGCACCACCCACGATTTTACTTTCAAATTGAAACCCAGAACCAGGCTCAAGAGGTTCAAATAAGATCTTTACTCTAGCAAATTGACCAGCACCACCTGATTGTTTTTTGTGAGTGTAATCAATTTCAACAGATTTAGTAATAGTTTCACGATATGCAACCTGAGGCGCACCAATATTAACATCAACGTTAAACTCACGCTTTACTCTATCTGTAATAATTTCAAGATGCAATTCACCCATGCCTTTTAATATAGTCTGACCACTTTCCGCATTTACCGACATTCTTAAAGAAGGATCCTCTGCAACTAATCTACTTAAAGCAATACCTAACTTTTCCTGACCTGAAGTAGTCTTAGGCTCCACAGCAATTTCAATAACAGGCTCAGGAAATTCCATACGCTCTAATAATATAGGAAAATCATGCGAACATAAAGTATCACCAGTAATTGTTTTTTTCAATCCAACTAAAGCAACTATATCCCCAACTTTAGCTTCGTTTATATCTTCCCTGTTGTTCGCATGCATAAGCAGCATTCTACCAATTCCTTCAGTCTCATTTTTTACCGCATTCAACACAGTAGATTTAGACTTCAACTTACCGGAATAAATACGAATAAACGTTAAGCTACCCACAAATTTATCTGTCATCACTTTAAATGCAAGAGCGACAAATTTTTCTTGCTCTGAAGGTTTAATCGCAATTTTCTTTTCTGAATCCTTAGGATTAGTTCCAACAATTTCATCAACATCAATAGGGGAAGGCAGAAAATCAACTATACCGTCTAAAAGCGGCTGTACTCCTTTATTTTTAAAAGCTGATCCACATAGTACAGGAACAAACGCTCCTTTAATAGCTCCGCTCCTCACACATTTCTTCAGCAAATCTACTGGCAGGTCATTAGATTCAAAATAAGTGTTCATTGCTTCATCATCCATCCCAGCTGTAGTATCTAATAAAAGATTTCGATACTCTTGAGCTTTATCAAGCAGATCGGAAGGAATATCTTCATAGAAAAACTTAGCACCTAACGTCTCTTCTTCCCATATAATAGCCTTCATAGAGATAAGATCTACTATGCCCTTAAAATCCTTCTCACTCCCTATCGGTAGCTGAATGACTAGAGGCGCTGCTCCAAGCTTACTCTTAATCATATCAGCACATCGATAAAAATTGGCCCCTATTCTATCCATTTTGTTGACAAAACAGATACGAGGAACATTATACTTATCAGCTTGACGCCAAACAGTCTCAGATTGAGGCTCAACTCCTGCAACTCCATCAAATACAGCAACTGCACCATCTAAAACTCTCAAAGATCTTTCAACCTCGATAGTAAAGTCAACGTGTCCGGGAGTATCTATTATATTGATTCTATGATTATTCCAGAAACAAGTTGTTGCAGCAGATGTGATTGTAATACCACGCTCTTTCTCCTGCTCCATCCAATCCATAGAAGCTGCACCATCATGCACTTCACCAATTCTATTTTGTTTACCAGTACAAAATAAAATACGCTCCGTTGTGGTAGTCTTACCAGCATCTATATGAGCCATTATACCTATATTCCTGTATTTAGATATATTAATTTCCATATTACCATTAATTAGCCAACATCAAAAACGAAGATGAGAAAAGGCCTTATTAGCTTCAGCCATTTTATATTTTTCCTCATACATCTTAAACGCACCACCGCGCTTATTATAAGCGTCTATTATTTCAGATTGCAGACAATCAGCAGAAGTTTTGCCACTCTTCTTTCTAGCAACAGAAGTGGCTTTAGCAATCCACCTCAATGCTAAAGAAATTGCTCTATCTTTCCTAACTTCACAAGGTACTTGATAAGTTGCACCGCCAATACGACGAGAACGTACTTCTACAGAAGGTGTCACATTTTCTACCGCTGTTTCAAAAATTAATATCCCGCTTTCATTTATTTTTTTTTCAGCTGAAGATAAAGCACCATAGACAATTTTTTCTGCAATGGATTTTTTACCACATTTCATAATTACATTAATGAAACGCATCAACAAAACACTACTGTAACGCGAATCAGGAACTATTTCTCTCTTTCTTGCTTTATTACGACGAGCCATAAACTTCAACCAGATTTCTTTACACCATATTTTGAACGAGCTTTCTTCCGATTTTGTACACCACGCAAATCAAGAGCACCTCTTATTATGTGATAACCCACACCCGGTAAATCTTTAACTCTCCCACCACGTATCAAAACAACAGAGTGCTCTTGTAAATTATGGCCCTCACCAGGTATATAAGCTGTCACTTCGCCATATCCACTAATCCTTACTCTAGCTACCTTACGTAATGCTGAGTTAGGTTTCCTAGGAGTTGTAGTATACACCTTAGTGCAAACACCTCCCCTCTGAGGGTTGTTTTTTCCCAAGGCTGGTACCTTTTTCTTACGTGATAATTTCAATCTACCCTTGCGTACTAACTGGTTTATCGTAGGCATATATTAAAAACCCAAGCTCATAAAATAACTTAAGCCCCAATTATAAAATAATAAACCTCAATAGTCAATATAAAAATAAACGTTACTATATCTAATATTTTAGCTCAACCTCTACGACCGCTGCCCAATAATGGCATTTGCTCGATGGCAACATGAAAAGGTCTCAGTTTCATAATTTAAGCACCTCTTAATTCTTGAGTTTAGAATTTGCTGTACTGATTTTACTACTATATAATATTATATGGTCAATATACTCCAAATGAGATGGAAAGATGAAGGCATCGTTATAGCCATTAAAAAGTATGGTGATAAAAACTTAGTTCTTTCTCTGTTTACAAAAAATCACGGAAAGCGCAGGGGATTAACCAGGCTAACAAACGATAGTAACTACAAGTTTCAAACAAGTAATCTATTACATGCAGAATGGAGTGCTAAACTACCTGAAAGTCTGGGATTTTTTAAGTGCGAACTGATCGAATCTCCATCCCACCATTTCTTTCAGGACAGATTAAAAAGCATCACTATTGTTTCTTTTTCTTCTATTTTGGAGAAAGTGCTTCCAGAAAGTGAGCCTTATGCTATACTGTACGATAATTTTCTATACTTCATCGACGTAATTAAGCACAATAATGAGTCCTGGCAAGGCCATTACCTCAACTTAGAGCTTTTGCTTCTCACACAGCTCGGATTTAAGCTAGATTTATCCAAATGCGCTGTGACAGGTGCTCAGGAAGATTTACAATTTATTTCTCCAAAAACCGGCAGAGCGGTGTCAAAACAAGCAGGAGATTATTATGCAGATAAACTGCTGCCTTTTCCGCAAATGCTGCATGATGTATATAATAATAACCTACAAAACAGCTACTCATATCGAGAATTTCAATTAGGGCTAAAAGTCACAGGATATTTTTTAAATAAGTACCTATTCTCGCAGCTAAACATGAGATTTCCAGAGTCAAGAGACCTCATGCTTTCGCTTTAGTAGAACTCTTGCACAGCAAACCAATTTTGACAGCGCTAGGCATATATTCAATAGAAACAAAAAACTACTTAACAAATTCTAACAATTTCATTATTATAGCACTAAGGGTATTTCTGACTCAAAACTTGTTTTTGATCTGCAGGCTCAATGACAAAATTCAGGGTATTTTTTGGCGGATTGTATCAAATTATAGCGGCTGCATGTCTTTTACATTTTTTCTACATTCAGCCAAATCGCGCTTAAACTAAGCGTCAGTAAATTATTATAGCGCCAATT
>JAITUS010000059.1 GCA_031286185.1 Rickettsiales bacterium | reverse complement strand
TGGATAACTTTTCCGCATAGACACCTCATTATTAATCTATGCTTATTTTACCTCATCTCTTCGAGATTTTAAACAGGTTCTTAGAATAAAGTGGGCTAAATAAGATGTAATGTGGTTGATTTGTTAACACTTTGCACGTTTTTAGGCGAAAAATAGATCATTTAAAGCCTTTTTGCTTGTTCCTCAGCCGGTCCCCCCTGAACAGATACTCTAATGCTAAGGAAACCATTCCCCAACCTTTTAAGCAGCTAAACTATTCTCTTCTGTTAAATAAGAATAAGTTGCCTATACAGAAATAGATTGGCAATATTTCAAGCCTGCCAAGCAGCATTAAAAACGACAGAAATAGTTTTACTCCACTGCTAAAGGAGGAATAATTACCTGAAGGCCCGATTAAGTTACTGAACCCTGGACCAGAGTTCGTAAGCGTCGCAGAGACTGCGCTAATGCTAATTATAAAGTCCGTATTGCCTAAGTAAGACATCACTATTGATGATATAGTGAATGTTAATATGTAAATTGCAAAAAACGTAAATATAGAGTGAACTTCATCATCTTCTAAAATTTTACCATTAAATTTCACCCTATCACCTGCATCATGGTTTAATAAAAGGCGAAAGCGATTTCCTATAGACCTTAGAAAAACGATCAAACGGAAGATTTTGATTCCACCACTTGCAGAACCACCACATCCACCAATAAAGGTTAGAAAAAAAGCTAAGACTGAAATAAAGCCCCAATCCACGTGATTGCACACCACATAGCCAGTTGACGTAATAAAAGAGGTGATGGTAAATGTACTATATCTAAATGACAATGATATTCCTAAATCAACATTTTTGTACAACCAAAAACAAGCAAATAAAGATGAGATGATGACTATCCCAGTAAAGTAAGAGACCTGTTCATCGTGGTAAATGTTTAACCGTCTTATGATTTTTAAGTAGCTAAGAAAAGGCAGAGAACCCAAGATCATAAAAATGATTGTTATGACTTCTAGTAATGGATCATTATAGTGCCCTATGGAATCGTTATAGTTAGCAAATCCACCAGTTGATACAGCGGACATTCCGTGGCATATTGCATCAAATAATGACATACCAGCTAGATAATAGGAAAATATGCACAACAAAATTAGGCCATAATATATTGCCGTAGCATGAATCACTACACTTCGCGTGTTTGGTAACCTTCTTTTTGTAGCATCTGAACATTCAGAATAGAGTAAATTACTTAGACTCAGAACCCTCAGCATGGGAAAAACTGCAATTCCTATAGTAATTATACCAAAGCCACCTATACCATGCAGCATTGCTCTCCACAGCAGTATTCCTGGAGATAGCTTTTCAACATCACTGAATACAGTTGCCCCTGTTGTGGTAAAGCCAGATATCGTTTCAAATAATGCATCAAAATAGTCCAGATTATCAAGATAGAATGGAATAGCTGCAAATAGGGATAAAGCAATCCAAGCACAACTGGTAATCGCGAAAACCACTGGCATTCCATGCAATCTGCTTAATTTACCTAATAAAACAAAAATTGCGCCAGATGTGCAAGTAATCACAAACCCAGCTAGAAAATTTTTCCATTCGTAACCCAGATACTTATTAGTAATAGCAGGAATGATCATTGTTAAGCTAAACACCAATAGAAATACTCCAACAATAAATGCAATTGAACGCAACGTTTGCAAATGCTGATGATTTTCCATAGAGTTACTTTCCAGAGCAAAAAGATATTACATTATATCATGAACTTTTGCTGAAACTTTCTTTATGTCTTCGCTTGAAAGTGGGATCAGACCGAGCCTGGATAGGTACCCATCCTCAGTACTGATAGAATCGACAACTTCTCTAATGAACTCTCTTAATCCATCAACAGTATTCAAGTGTTCTTTCTTTATATAAAGATACAGAGGCCTTGCTAATATATATTTTCCCGATGATATATTTTCATAAGTTGGCTCAATTCCTGCAATTGTGCTTCCTTGTATTTTATCCTGGTTCCTCATCAAAAAACTAAAACTAAATATTCCCAAAGCATTCTTGTTGCTTTTCAACTTTTGTATTATTATGTTTTCATTAATCCCAACTTCCTTATACCTTCCATCGTCCCTCATACTGCTACAAGCTTTCTTTCTTTCCTCCTGGTCTTCATAATTCTCTTTGAAAATTCTTGAATTCATGCATGAGTATTGATCGAGCATAATAGAATTAATCAAAGTTTCGTACGTACCTGTATTTTGATGTGGACCATAAATTTCAATTTCTGTTTTTGGTAAGGCCTGGCTTACATCAGACCAAAGCTTCTTATTATTTTTTACCAGCTTACCATTCTCTTGAGAATATGCAGATAAAGTTTCAAATAAATCCTTTTTTGAGAAGTCAAATCTATGGCTTTGATTAGAATTTGCGATTACAACTCCATCATAGCCAATAATGATCTCTATCATTTCATCAACTTTATTCCTTTTACATAGCTCCCTTTCTGCATTTTTTATAGAACGAGACGAAGCAGCAATATCTGGCGTGTCTTCCCCTATCCCTGAGCAAAACATTTTGAACCCTGGCCCACTTCCTATTGATTCCACAACTGGAGTTTTAAAGGAGAATACACGGTTAAAATCCTCAGCTATAAATGAGATAAAAGGAAAAACAGTTGAAGACCCAACAATTCTGATATATTTCCTCGCATCAGCGTTTGACAGCGGCATGAACACTGTGAATATAAAAATCAAGAGAAAGCCTCTAAGCATCGTTTTTAGTTAAGAACATAAGCCTTAATTATTATAACAAAAGATCAAACTGAAAAGCCCTAATTTTCTCCTATGATTAAATTTCTTGCATTACCTTTCATCATCTTGAAAAACCTAAATTACTTTAGCTGTTATACACAGAAAGCAAATGTTACCCAATAGAAATAAAAAAAACTACTTGACAAATTCTTTCAACCCCCTTATCATAATACTGAAGCTATTTATTTAACTTTCCAATCTGTGCAGGTTAAAATGACAAGAAAGCTTGTATTTAGCGTACTATTGTTTAATTTTTCGCACTATATGCACTGCATGTCTTTTTAAAATTTCTGGTTTTTACCTAATATAAGCTGAAACGCGCTTATAAGTCGTTTAAGACATCACCCAACGTCAGATTTTAAAATAGAGAGTGGAATAGCTAGCTACCTCGGGGTTTCTTTGTCTTTTTTTCTGCCTGGTAAATTTCTTAAATATTATAGCTTAGGCTAGCTGCCTTTAAAAGCAGCTAAATTGCAGCGTTTAAGACATAAAAAACGCCAATACTGAAAATAAATACTGACTAGAGTTTCTTTTGCTTTTTTTTCGTTTGGTAAATTTCTTAAGCATAAAGGTTACACCAACTTTCGTTATCGGGGAGTCAAACAAGATACATAATAAATTCGCTAAATCTCTAATCGTAGGGAAACTTTTTAATTTACCATTGGAATTTGGTATTACTCTTCAATCCAAGCATTTTTTATATAGACAGGTCCTTTTTTAAAGGAAAGAAAACATAAATCATACCTAACAGAATAATCTAAAAAACTAAGGTTTTTACTTAGAAAATGTTTAGAGGAATTTACAATGGACTGACATTGAAGAGAAGATATCGGTATCTCTTTTCCAAGTAAACTTGTTTTAACTTCTATAAAATCAATTCTTTTTTTTTAGATACAATTAAGTCAACTTCACCAAACCTACAACGATAACGGTGCTTTATAATATTATACCACTTTAACTTTAAATATATTAAAGTTAATAACTCACTAAAATAGCCTATAAAATAGTGTAACTTATTTATTATAAGATAAAAAAATTATGATAATAATTAACTTTTTGTAACTACTTTATTTTCTTCTTTATTTTCACTATAAACCTTACCTTTTGCTGTAATATCCCTGTCAACTAGTTCTATCACTGCCATTGAAGCACAATCACCCTTTCGAGTGTTAAACTTTATTATCCTAGAATACCCACCTTTACGATCTTGATAACGACCAGCTAAAACGTTTAATAACTTATCAACTGCTAACCTATTATTATGAAGGCGTGAAAGCAAAAGTCTTCTACCGTGTAAAGTATTCTTATTCTTAGCAATTGTAATAAATTTTTCCATATATGGACGAAGTTCTTTAGCTTTTGGTAGAGTAGTTATAATCTGCTCATGGTTAATTAATGAGATAGATAGGTTCTTCAACATCGACAACCTATGTTCAGTGTGACGAGACAGCTTGCGCTTTTTTATTCCATGTTTCATATATTACCTAATCTTCATCAGTATGTTGTCTAGCCAATTCATCTATATCTTTAGGTGGCCAATTTGGAACATCCATACCCAAAGACAAGCCGAAATTATTTAAAACTGCCTTAATCTCATTCAAGGACTTTCTACCAAAATTAGCAGTTCTTAGCATTTCATTTTCTGTTCTTTGCACAAGATCGCCTATATAAGTGATATTTTCATTTTTCAAGCAATTATGTGACCTAACAGACAGCTCCATCTCGTCCACTTTGCGCAATAAGATAGGGTTGTAGCCCAAATCCCTATAACCATTAGGTGAGGAAGCCTGCGATTTTTTATAACTTACATCAGAGCTAATAAAAGGCTGAAGTTGTTCCTGTAATATCCTTGCAGCAGAGTCAACAGCTTGACTTGGAGAAATTGTACCATCAGTCTCAACTGATAATATCAACTTATCCTTATCAGTAACCTGACCAACACGACTATTCTCCACCTTATATGAAACTCTATTGACAGGACTATATAAAGCATTAACCGGAATGAACCCAATTAGATCTTGCTCATTCATTAACTTCAAAAATTCGTTTTCCTTATGTTTAGCAACAGGAAGGTAGCCTTTTCCACTAGCCACATATATAGTCATGTTGAGCTCTACATTCTGCCCAAGTGTACATATCAGCAGATCTTTATTAACAATAGAACACTGATCATCAGTTTCTATCATCCCAGCCGATACCTGACAAGGTCCTTTAGCACTCAAACTCAAGCATTTATTGGAAGTGCCATTCAACTTACACCTCAACATACTCATATTTAATATTATATCAGTTACATCTTCTCTTACTCCTTGAATTGAAGTAAACTCATGTGTTATGCCCTCGATTTTTATTCCATAAACAGCACTACCTATAAGAGAAGACAGCATCACACGCCTTAATGCATTACCAAGTGTTAAAGCAAAACCACTCTCCAATGGTTCTAGTACTATATCGCCTTTTTCACTTGAATCACCTGGTACTACCTTAATTGAATTAGGTCTAGTCAATTTATCTAAGTTGCTAAAAACAGAAACACTATCGTTATAATACATAAAATAACCTTTTCAAATATTCTATACTCTTCTTTTTTTTCTTAATCTGCACCCATTATGAGGAATTGCAGTCTTATCCGCAATTGAGGTTACTGTTAACCCGCATCCTTGAAGGGCCTTAACTGCAGCTTCAGCCCCAAAACCAGGGCCACGGATTACCACAGAAACAACTTTCATACCAAACCTTTCTACTGCAACCTTTGCAGCAGATTCCGAAGCTTTACCTGCAGCATAAGGTGTAGATTTCCTTGAACCTGAGAAACCATGTGCACCTACAGACGTTTGATATAGAGTGTTACCCTGAACGTCAGTTACATTTATAAAGGTATTATTAAAAGTTGCACGAATATGGACAACTCCAGTAACAAACTTTTTTGCACTTTTACCAACTGTTCTGACCTTTTTCATTAAAACTTACAATAATAACAAATCTTATTTTTTTCCAGCAATAGGCAAACGAGATCTACCTTTACGAGTTTTAGCATTGGTATGAGTCCTTTGCCCTCTTACAGGTAACCCTTTTCTGTGTCTCACTCCTCCGTAGCATCCCATTTCCACTAAAAACTTTATATTCATAGCCACTTCTTTTCTACACTCGCCTTCTATAGAATAATTCTGCCTAATGAAACTGCTGATTTTTTCTATGTCTTTATCTTGTAATTCCGAAACACGTTTGCTCTTATCAATTTCACAAGCATGACAAATTGTGTTTGCAGTAGCAATACCTATACCATATATATAAGTTAATGCAAAAGGAACACATTTCTTTACTGGAACATTTACACCTGCAATACGTGCCACTGGTACTCCGATACTTTATTAATAATAACTCTTAATTTATACCATAAAACAATCCAGAGTCAAACTAAATTGCAAGAAATTTTGCTTTCGATCTCTTGTCTTACCTGATCAACATTAAGGTTAGCATTGATCGTTAACAATTTGTCTTTATAATATTCACGTAAACTCTTTATTTGGATGTGATATTCGCTTATTCTTCTATTAATTGCAGATAAGTCAGAATCATCAATTCTCCTTTTTAACCTTGTACTTTTGCATTTCATACAAACAAGACCGTCATCATTCTTAAGAGAAGATGCACTGTATACACTTTTGCAGTCTAAACACACAAGGCGACTCTTTAACCTATTAACCGCAATCTTATCATCAAGCTGTAACTCAATAACAATATCCACATCTCTATTATATCTCTCCAGCAAAGTTTGAGTTAAGAAACGAGCTTGATTTAAATTTCTCGGAAAACCATCCAACAAAAAATTATCATCTACCAGTGCAAGCTGGTCACGTAATAACTCACATATAACTTTATCTTGAATCAAATTACCGGATTCTACGGTATCCTTTATTTTTTTACCTAACTCGCTGTTGCTAGATATAATATTTCTCAATAAATCCCCTACTGAAATTAACTTTAAGTTATACTTTGCTATTAGCAGGCTCGATTGAGTGCCTTTACCGGAGCCAGGAGGACCAAAAATTGTAATAATCATCTTAATTTCTCGTTTTAGACTCATATTTTTTTATCCAGCTATCATATCTATTCGAAAAGATATAGGACTGTATTTGCATAATAGTATCAGTAACAACGTTAACTATAATCAATAAGCTCGTTCCACCAAAAATAAATGGTATATCATAATAATATCTTATGACTTCAGGTACAGCACATATAACCACCAAATATGTAGAGCCAATAAACGTCAATTTAAAAACTATATCTTGAAGGTAATCAG
This sequence comes from Rickettsiales bacterium, assembly GCA_031286185.1. Lineage (GTDB taxonomy): Bacteria > Pseudomonadota > Alphaproteobacteria > Rickettsiales > Anaplasmataceae > Wolbachia. The sequence goes on along the minus strand of JAITUS010000059.1, from coordinate 10,092 downwards.
AAGTATGTTTTCCAGGCCTTCTACCAGGTATAAAACCACCATTTTTTTTAAGAAAATCGGCATTTTCTTCTGGGTTAAATATAAAATTGGTATAGAAAAAGTTAAAAAATATTATAAACGCTAAGTAAGCTACAATATAAACTACTTTATTTGCCATAAAATAGTTCAAAATGAAGTCAGAAAAAGCATATCCCTTATAGAAATTCGCAATTGAAATAGGTGTAAGTAAAATTGCATTAGCAAAAATAGTTGGTATTACGCCAGATAAATTAATCTTTAATGGGATATAAGTAAAATTGTCACTATGTAATTTTTTAAACTGCTTTTTAGGATACTGAACAACGACTTTTCTATAAGAAGACTCTACAAAAATAACCAAAAGCAACAGCAAAAAAAACACCGCTAAAATAAAAAGGATAATAAATAACGATATGCTACCGTTTTTGTTCAATGCTAACAGAGATGAAAAAGCACTATGTAGCTCTGATATTATGCCAGTAAAAATAATTAATGAGATACCATTACCTATACCATTAGCACTGATTTGCTCACCAAGCCATATTAGAAACATAGTTCCACCTAAAAGGCTGAAAACACCTACTGTACGAAACATAAAACCAGGTTCGATTACAATTAATGCCCCTTCCCTATTCATTCTTTCTAATCCAATTAAAATAGTAATCGATTGAAATACACAAAACACTATAGTCATATACCGTATGTAGGAATTCATCTTTCGACGTTCTGATTCCCCATCATTTTCAACTTCATTAATTCCTTTGATGGCAGAAGATAATAACTGCATAACTATAGATGCAACTATGTATGGCATAACACTTAGTGCTAAGATTGTCATCCTAGCTAATGCACCACCAGAAAATAAATTAAATACTCCAAAAACACCAGAACCTTCCTTAGGGAATATATCATTAATTATATCAAGGTTAATTCCAGGAATAGGCACATAAGTACCTAGACGATAACAAATTAAAGCGATTAGCGTAAAAAACATACGCTTCAATAAATCGCCTTTATATAATAACGCAGGATCCAAACTATTAAATGCGGATTTGCTGCTCATCATTTATGATAGTATTTCCACACTACCACCAACTGAAGCTACAGATTTTTTTGCAGCCTCTGACGCACAATCAACGTGAAATACACACCTCTCGATCAGCTTACCTTTATTAAGAAGCTTGATTTTATCCTTGACAGACTTTATGAAACCTAGCTTATATAGCACCTCTTTGTCTATAACAGAATCTTTTACTATTTTCTTAGTTTCTATTAAGCGCTGCACATCACCGACATTAATTATGAAGCATATATTCCTACGTATAGGGTTAAAACCTCTTTTAGGTAAACGAGTATATATAGACTGTTGTCCGCCTTCAAATCCATTTATGGAAACGCCACTTCTAGCCTTTTGTCCTTTATGTCCCCTACCAGATGTTTTGCCTTTACCACAACCAATACCTCTACCTAGCAACTTAGGCTTCTTTTTTTTCGATAACTTAGTAAATATAGAATTTAATTTTATAGCACTATTCATACTTTACCTATTTCCAACTATCTCGCTAACCTTTTTGCCTCTTTTGCTTGCCACTTGACGAGGAGATAACATATTATCAAAAGCTCTAAACACTGCACATATAACGTTATGAGGATTGTTTGATCTCGTAGACTTAGCTACTACATCTTTTATGCCTAGCACTTCAAAAACCGACCTAATCGCTCCACCGGCAATAATACCTGTTCCAGCTCTAGCTGCTCTTAAAACTATTTCACCAGAGCAAAATTTAGCTTTAATATCATGGTGCAAAGTTCTACCTTCACGCAAGTACACTCTAATCATCGATTTTTTTGCAGCATTTACAGCTTTTATCCTTGCTTCAGCAACCTCTGCGTGTTTGCCCATTCCGCATCCTACCCTACCCTTCTCGTCTCCAACAACGACCAAAATTGAAAATGAAAATCTTCTACCACCTTTGGTAACTGTTGTCACTCTTCGTACTGAAACTAAAAGCTCTGATAAATCGTTATTATTTTGTAAATTTTTTACAGCCATATTCAAAACCTTCTAAAACTTAAACCCAGAACTTCTTAAAGCCTCAGCAAATTGAGAAACCAACCCTGTATACTTATATGCTCCACGGTCAAACACCAACTCTTGTCCTAATTTCATATCAGATAGACGTTCAACCATCAAAGAAGAAACCTGTTTTACAGTTTCAGCGTTGACCCTACCTTTACATACACCCCTAATTTTAGCATCCAAGGTAGAAGCAGAAGTGAGAGTCACTCCTTTTTCGTCATTGACTAACTGAGCGTGAAAATGTCTATTGGACTTGAATATGGATATACGTAAACGCTTAGCGCCGTTATTGAGCTTCTTTCTATTACGTAATTTCCTTCTTTCAGAATTACTTAAAAAACTATACAACCTTCTCATCTTAATTACTTCTTTTTACTTACAACTTTACGCAACATAAATTTGTCTTTTATTACAATACCCTTACCTTTGTAAGGGTCGTATTTTCTAATTTTGCATATATCGGATGCTATCACATAGACTTTTTGCTTATCTATACCATTCACTACTAAGTGAGTTGGTTTTACACACTTAATCTCAACATCCTTAGGCACTTTATACTTCACATTATGACTATAGCCAAGATATAAAGTCAAACATTTACCATCACACTCTGCTTTATATCCAACACCATTAATTTCAAGATCAACAGAGAAACCATTAACCATGCCGTTAATGATATTGTTAATATCACTCCTATAAGTACCCCATATAGGTTTTATCTCATTATAATTATCTTTGCCTTGACCAACAAAAAGCAGCAACTGATTATCAACAACATGGCATGCAACATCACTGCATAGCATAAGTTCTTTTTCTACCTTGGCACTTTTTATTAACATTTTACCATCATTATACTCAACTGAAACACCAGCAGGAATATTGATAGGCGCAGCACCTATACGAGACATAAATTCCTCCTACTACTTAAAACACACGACACAAAACTTCTCCACCAACTTTCAATTTATGTGCATTGTAATCAGTCATAACTCCTTTAGACGTAGATATAATAAAAACACCAAGTCCATTATATGCCTTAGCAATGTCCCTGCATTTAGAATAACGACGACAACCAGGTTTTGATACTCTAACTATATCACTAATTACAGGTAACTTCTCATAATACTTCAATTTTACAATAAAAGATGGCACATTGCCTACAACTTTTTTCTGGTAATCAAGGATATATCCTTCATCCTTTAAGATTTTCAGTATAGAAGAATTTACCTTAGAAAACAGAACTCTTGTTGTTCTGTGCATTGCCAATTGAGCATTACGTATCCTCGTCAAAAAATCACCAATACTATCAGATAACGCCACAATATACTCCTATATTATATTACCAACTAGACTTCGTAACCCCTGGAATTTTTCCAAAAGAACATAAATCACGCAAAACAATCCTACATAAACCAAATTTTCTATATACCCCTCTTGGTCTCCCTGTTAAAGCACACCTATTTCTAATTCTGGTTTGAGAAGAATCTCTAGGCAACTCTTTAATCAGCTTATTTTGAGCTGCAAACCTCTCACTTATAGGTATACTCTTATTGTTTATTATAGATTTCAACTTTTTTCTTTTCTCTTCATATTGATCATGCAATTTTATCCTACGAAGATTTCTTTGTATCATAGATTTTTTTGCCATATACCTCTTCTCTTAATTAATCAAAAAAGGGAAACCTAAAAGCTAGCAATAACTCTTTTGCTTCTTTATCACTAGTCGTACTTGTTATAATATTGATATCCATACCTCTAATCCTACTTATTTTATCGTAATCTATTTCTAAAAATGAGATATGCTCCTTTATACCAAAGGAAAAATTACCATTACCGTCAAATTGCTTTACACTAAATCCTCTAAAATCTTTTTCTCTCGGTAAAGCAACATATATCGATCTTTCTAAAAATTCATACATTTTATCTCTACGCAAAGTTACTTTACAACCTACTGTAGCGCCTTTTCTTATCTTAAAACCAGAAATGGATTTTTTTGCAAACGTTGATACAGGTTTTTGCCCTGCAATTAAATATAGATCATCAAGCGGCTCATTTATTGCTTTACTGTCCGTAGCAGCATCTCCAACACCCATATTAATACATACCTTGACAAGCTTAGGTACTTGCATCATGTTGCCGTAGTTAAACTTGTCCTTCAAGGATTTTACTATACTATCTCTGTACAATTCTTTAAACATATCAACCTAGTCTATTACTTCCCCAGAAACTTTTGCAAAACGCACTTTTTTACCATCTATAATCTTAAACCCTACTCTAGTTGGAGCTTTATACTTAGGGTCTAATATTGCAATGTTAGATATATCAATAGCTAACTCTTTATTTAGTATACCGCCACTACTACCAGCTTTCGGTTTAGTATGTTTCTTATGTACATTCACTCCAGAAACAACAGCCTTTTTTTTAGTATCACGTGTGATAATTTTGATTACTTTACCAACTTTTCTTCTATCCCTGCCAGTTAAAACTATAACGTCATCACCACTTCTTATTTTTGCACTCATTATAAAACCTCAACAGCTAATGACATTATTTTCATAAAAGAACCAGACGGCAATTTTTTCACCGGGCCAAACACTCGAGTACCAAGCGGCTCACCTTGATTATTAACTAAAACTACAGCATTGCTAGAAAAACAAATTACAGAGTTATCAGATTTTCTAATACGATTTCTCACTCTAACAACAACTGCTCTATATACTTTTCCCTTTTCGACCTTCCCTTTCGGGTTGATAGATTTAGTAGACACAATAATTGTATCACCTATAGATGCAGACCTCCTTCCGCCCAACAAGCCAATACAAAGCACTTCACGTGCACCAGAATTATCAGCTACTTCTAACAATGTATTTTTTTGAATCATATAAGCACCTTACTCAACTCGCACAACAACCCACTTTTTAGTAGCAGAAACAGGCTTGTGTTCTTGTATAAAAACCCTATCTCCTTCTTTGCAACTATTATTCTCATCATGTGCTGTATACTTTTTATATTTTTTTATAACTTTTTTATAAAGTTTATCCTTATATACCCGCAATACTGAGACCTTTACAGTTTTATCGCACTCAGCTTTAGTTACAACACCACAAAAAATCTTCTTAGGCATTCTCTTCCTCTATTCTTCTTTCATTTAATATAGTTAAAATACGAGCTATGCTCTTTCTTATCAAGCCAAAACGCGAAATACTACTACACTGTCCTAATTTCTTCTGAAAAACCAAATTAACAAACTCTTTCCTCAAATTTACAAGAATTTCATGCAACTCTTGCGAGGATTTTGATCTAATATCAGCTATATCCATCGTAACTCCGTTCAACTATGATTAGATATAAATTTACATTTTACAGGAAGCTTGGCAATTGCTTTTTCAAGCGCCAATCTTGCTAAATGCATGGGAACATCACTACTAATCTCAAACAACACCCTACCAGGCTTAGCTTTAAATACCCAAAATTCAACACTACCTTTTCCTTTACCCATCCGTACATCTGCTGGCTTTTTACTAACAGGAGTATCAGGAAAAATTCTTATCCACACTTTACCTGAACGTTTCAACGTTCTGGATATCACACGCCTCACAGTCTCAATATGCTTAGACTGAATTCTACCTGCTTCTATAGCTTTTAAACCGTAATCGCCAAAAGATAGTGTGCTACCACCTTTTGTATTACCCTTAATTCTCCCTTTAAACACCTTTCTATATTTACTCTTTTTGGGAACAAACATTTCAATACGCCTTAATTAACAACATAAACCCAAACCTTAACTCCTATAATACCATATATAGTCTTTGCTTCACAAAAAGCATAATCTATATTAGCACGTAAAGTGTGTAAAGGCAAACGACCTTCTTTATACCATTCAGTACGAGCTATCTCAGCTCCGCCAAGACGCCCAGAACAGCTTACCTTGATACCTCCACCTCCCATTCTCAAACAACTTTGAATAGCTTTTTTCATTGCTCTTCTAAATGAAACACGTTTCTCTAATTGCTGTGCTATGCTGTTTGATATTAAAGCCGCATCTACTTCAGGCCTTTTTATTCCTACTACATTCACTTCCACATTATTTTTTACTTTCTCAGCTATTTTTTGTTTTACCTTCTCAATATCCAAGCCTTTCTTACCTATTATCACTCCAGGTCTAGAAGAATGTATCGTTACATACACTAAATCAACTTTGCGCTCTATAATTATTTTGGAAAGACCAGCGTGCTTAAAAGACTCATTTATGTAACTGCGAATAGATAAATCCTGATGCAATTTTTCTTTGTAATCTTTATTAGCATACCAAATAGAATCCCAGGTATTAGTATTTATTTTTAATCTAAATCCTATAGGATTAACCTTCTGCCCCATATTTTACACTTTCCTCACTAATTTTATACTCTTACAAATCATACAATTTCTTCTAACTTTATAGTTATATTGCTGTAATGCTTGCTAATTCTATTGGCTCTACCCATAGCTTTTGGGGACACCCTACGCAAAGTAAAAGACTTACCTACCAAAACTTCCTTTATATATAAATTATCAATATCCAATCCATAATTATATTGAGCATTAACAATTGCAGAATTTAATACTTTCCCTATAAGACCAGCAGCCTTCTTTTCGCAAAACCTCAATTGCACAGTAGCAAAAGAAACTTTTTTATTACGTACTAAATTGGCAACCAAGTTTAACTTGCGAGGAGTGGATTTTAAAACCCTAGAACTAGCTTTAATTACTGTATACTTGTTTTTCATACTAATTACCTTCTTGCTGCCTTTTTATCACCACTATGCCCAGTAAATTTACGGGTAGGCGAAAATTCACCAAATTTATGACCTATCATATTCTGATCATTAACATTAACAGGAATGTAATCTCTACCATTATAAACAGCAAATTTTAAACCTAAACAATTAGGAAGAATTACAGAAGCTCTAGAATGAATTTTTATCACCTTATTAATAGAACCCTCCTTTAAAGCTCTATTCACTAACTTTAGCACAGACGGGTGACAAAAAGGTGGTTTCCACGCAGATCTACTCATAAACTAACCTTTCAATTGTTTTATATACTTATCACTAAATTTATTTCTCTTCCGAGTTTTCTTTCCTTTTGTTGCAACACCCCAAGGAGTAACGGGATGACGCCCACCAGAAGTCTTTCCTTCTCCACCTCCATGAGGGTGGTCCACTGGATTCATAGCAACTCCGCGAACGGTAGGCCTAACTCCCAACCATCTACTTCTTCCTGCTTTACCTAATTTTCTATTTTTACGATCAGGATTAGACATTACACCAATAGTAGCTTTGCAAGAAGACAGAATCAACCTAACTTGACCAGACCTCAACCGTAATAAAACATAATTGCCATCACGACCAACAATTTGTGCATAACAACCAGCAGCTCGAGCAATTACAGCACCATTACCTGGCTTCAGCTCAATACCATGAACAAAAGAACCAACAGGTATACACTTCAATGATAAACAATTGCCTGGCAATATATCAGCATCATCTCCTGACATTACAACATCACCAGGCTTTACGTTTTGTGGAGCTAGTATATAAGATTTAGTATTATCGCTCTTATATGATATTAACGCTAAAAACCCACTTCTATTTGGATCATATTCTATCTTTTCAACTATACCTTGATCATTTCTATTACGTTTGAAATCTACAATTCTGTACTTCTTTTTGTGACCACCACCCTTATGACGAGTTGTAATTCTACCGTAATTATTTCTTCCACCACTGGACTTTTTACCAAATGTAAGAAGCTTTTCTGGCTTATCTTTTGATAGACCAATTTTACTTACTAACACAGTTCCACGAGAGGATGGAGTAACAGGATTAAGAAATTTTATACCCATATTAAACATTCATTATATCTAACTTTTGATCATCCATCAAAGAGAAATAAACTTTCTTTTTTTGTTTTTCATAGCCAACCACGCCTCTAAAGCGTCGACGTTTAGGTTTAACTCTAACAATATTTATAGAGGAAACTTTAACACTAAATAGAGACTCTATTGCCAACTTTATTTTATGCTTATTTGCATTCACGAAAACATACAAAGAATATTTATTAAATTTCTCCCTTAAAAAAGAGGCTTTTTCCGTAATTATAGGATATTTTATTATATCATTGTATTTAATCATAACAATCTACCTTCAAGATATTTTAAAGCATCACTTGTCAACATTATGCATTCGTGATTTAATATATCAAAAACATTCAACCCGATAGACTTGATCAGGTTTACATGGTGCAGGTTTCTAGTAGCACGTAGCAATCCATCTCCATAATCACCAACTATCAGAAAGGAAGAAAATTTGAAATTTTTAATATATTTACACATTTCAGATGTTTTCTTCACATCAATATTCAAATTATCAAGAATGATTAATTGATTATTAAAGTATTTTAGGGATAAAGCAATTTTTAAACCAAACTTGCGTACTTTTTTGTTAAGAGAATAGGCATGACTCCTAACAACAGGACCAAGAATAACTCCACCACCCCTAAACTGAGGAGAACGCAAGCTTCCTTGTCTTGCTCTACCAGTGCGTTTTTGATTATAAGGCTTAGCTGTTGTACCAGAAACATCACTGATGCCTTTTGCTTTGTGAGTACCAGCTCTCCTCTTTGCTAATTGCCATCTAACTATATCATGCAAAATACTCAATTTTTGCTTAACGGAAAATATCGAAGGGTTAAGCTGAGTGATACCTATATTATCATTAGATAGATTAACTAATTTACATTCCATAACTAATTTACCAAACCACTAGCATTATCATCATTTGCATCTAACAGTAGACCTACAGGAAAAGGAATATCTTTATGTAAAGGCTTTTTAACTGCATCTCTCACAAAGACGTAAGAATTTCTAAATCCAGGAACGTTGTTACCTTTTACAGCAATTATACTATTTCCATGATCGATAGATAATATTTTCATGTTATGTACAGTTACTCTGCTGCTACCTAAATGACCAGCCATTTTCTTTCCTTTAAATACTCTACCAGGATCCTGACATTGACCAGTAGAACCTTGCGACCTATGAGCAATAGAAACACCGTGAGATGCCCTAAGCCCACTGAAATTATATCGCTTCATTACACCAGCAAACCCCTTACCTATAGAATAACCTGTAATATCAAGATATTGACCAACCACAAAATGGTTAACCCCCACTCTTTTACCACACTCTATTCCTGAGAGATCACTCAATCTACTTTCATATAGTTTATATCTACTATTTATTCCTCTCTTCTTTAAATATTCTAACTGAGGTCTTGCAATATTTTTAAAATCTCCAGTACCTAAAATAACCGAATTATAACCACATTTATCTTGCTCTTTCACATCAACAATACCAGTCTCACTAAGATGCAATAAAGTTACAACCATGCGACCACTATCAGAATATATAGCAGTATAACCAATATTTGTCATCAATAAACCAATTCTTTTCAACAAATTCATTCTTTTCATTTTCCTTTCCTAAAGACTTTCTTAATCTTTAAATAAATTTCTACACCAGGAGGAGGGGGAGGAAAAAACGATGAATCTCCAAGCATCTGCATCATAGCAGGGGTGAGGCCATATAGAACAATCAGACGCTCAGAAGTTCTCTTTTCAAATTGTTCATGAGATTTTTTATCAACATGAGGAGACCTACCAACATCGAATTTAAAATTATCTCTTGGCAATGCAACCGGACCTGATAGCTTCGCATCAGAATGTTTAAATTTGTCCTTAAATCCACGAACAAACTCTCTAACGTATTTCTCTAATTTTGAACAATCAAAAGCTTTGCTTATGATATATGCAACTTGCTCTATTTCAGTCACCACGTCTACTCCAAAATTTCGGAAACAACACCAGAACCAACAGTTCTACCACCCTCTCTTATTGCAAAACGCAATCCCTTATCCATCGCTATTGATACTTGCAATTCCACTTCTATACTTACA
>JAITUS010000141.1 GCA_031286185.1 Rickettsiales bacterium | reverse complement strand
ACTTATACTGCTTGGATAACTTTTCCGCATAGACACCTCATTATTAATCTATGCTTATTTTACCTCATCTCTTCGAGATTTTAAACAGGTTCTAAGAAATTCACTTAGGAGGTATTAATAACTACACACAATTTCTTGCAAATATTCAATCTTTTTGTGCCTAAATTTTTAAGCTCTGGATATGTTGATCAAAAAAATACCTTACGTTTGCTCTTCAACGCACCTCTTGATGCACCCCTCCACTTTCCTCTGGTAAAAATCCACCAACTTGTGCATTCCATAGAGTCCTATACATTCCATTTTTATCGAGCAATGCTTGGTGCGTGCCGTCTTCTACAATTTTACCTTGATCAAAGACTAAAATGCGATCCATATGCAAAAGTGTAGATAGGCGATGGGCTATTACTATTGTAGTTTTACCTTGCATCAACTCCCACAGAGACTTTTGAATATCACTCTCAATCACAGAATCAAGTTGTGAAGTTGCTTCATCAAGAATTAATATCGGAGCATTTTTTAAAATAGCTCTTGCAATTGCAATACGCTGCCTCTGCCCTCCTGAAAGTTTTACACCTCTTTCTCTAACGAGTGACTCATAACCCTGGGATAATTTTGAAATAAATTCATGGGCATGCGCACGTTTGGCAGCCTCTATCACTTCATCATCACTAGCATCTGCTTTGCCATAGCGAATATTTTCCATCAGAGTTCTATGAAAAAGCGATGATCTTGTGGAATCATTCCAATACTTTCGTGTAGAGAATCCTGGGTTACATTGCGAATATCTTGTCCATCGATTGAAATTTTTCTAGACTTGACATCATAAAGCCGGAGGATCAGATTCACAAATGTCGACTTACCACTACCTGAATAACCAACAAGCCCTACTTTTTGACCAGACTTAATTATTATGGATTTGTTTTCAAATATTGGTTCTGCATCTTTATAGTAAAAATGAACTTGATTAAAAATAATTTCCCCTTTTTTAATGACCAGACCTGCTGCATTTGACTGATCTTGGATTTCAGGGACCGCGGTAATTGTCCTCAAAGTCTGAGTAATCCTTCCCCATGATTTATAAAATTGTGAGAAGTCTTTGGCCTATCATCCAAAGAAAATCAGCTATTGCTATATTAACAGTCATGACAAAAGCAAAACCTCCAGTAGTAATCAATTCTTGTTCCCTTCCTTTAACTAAGAAATACAAGTTAAGTATTTGCATGATTATAAATGAAAAGCCATAGAAAGTAAAAATCCGCGTATACAACCACTGAAGTCTTTGCTCTGCTTTAACAGCTTCGCTATGAGTAGCTCGCAAAGATAATCTTTCTTGGTATTTGCTGGCAAATAACCTTACAGACATGATATTTGAGAATACATCTACCATTTTGCCAGTAATGCTTGAGCCAAGCTCTGACCACGCAGCTGCAAGACGCGTTACCTTACTCCGCAAGCAAGAAAGAAGACAGAACAAATAATGCTGACCAAGTCAACATCAATAAAGCAAAGCTGATATCCACTTGCCACAAAAAATAAATTCCGATACCAAGTGCAAATGCGCGGCTTACAAACCTATCAATCGTAATTTGTACGATATTCGGAATATAATTTGTCAAATCATTAACCTTGTTGGTAAGACTGCCAGAGAAGTTATTTTTGTAATAGCTATTATCTTGATTTAATAATATGGCAATACTTGATTCAACAATGTTTTTACGGAGATTGGGGATCATCTTAATTTCAAAAAAATAGTTGTATAACCTGACAATGCATTCAAGTAAAAGTAATATCAGTCATAAGATATGGTAGGAGTTGCTATATTATAAAAAAGATTATCTGCAGCTGATGTTGAAGCACGATCTATAATAATTTTTATCAAATATGGACTAAAGGAAACATCGACAGCCCAGATTAATGCTGCTAGTAACACTACTATAATGGGAAATAGGAATGGACGCAGCATTTTCAGGACGAAAGATATAACCTGCTTTGTTGTGATGTCATTCATTTGAACTACGCACGGAAATGCTAATCAATTTGAAAAATTTATGCTGCCTTGTATTATAGTATCTTATCAATCAAAAATAAAAAAGGGAAATAACCGTGCTCAACATACAAAATAACGCTCCACTTTGCAAGCGATGGATATTCTTGGCAATATGTGCTCTTGCTTGTTCTGGGTTGCTGTCAATAATTGTTATTTTTCTACGATTGCCTTTTATCTCCTCTCTCATTCCTTCTGCACAATATATTTTTGACAATGCACTGGTGATACACGTGAACTTGTCAATTTTGGTGTGGACGTGCTCTATAATATCCCTACTCTTTATCATAAATCTACAAAACACCAATAATTGGCTCAACTTTTTATGGGTTCTATCAACCCTTTCCATGCTGCTGATGTTTATATCCGCATTCGTCCCAGACACTGAAGTTATCAAAAGTAACTATATACCCGTATTACAAAACAAATTGTTTTTGTTTGGGCTCAGTTTGTTTATTACCAGCATATTGGTAAATGCAGCCCTCATCTACGTGTCAAATAAACAAGATTCGTACCTTTCCGTTGGGCAATTTGGGCTGGTCATTATACTTGTATCGTCATTTCTTTGCTTTGTTCTAGCCCTTAAAAATATGCCTCCAGGTCTGTATCACTCAGATAAGAATTTATTTTACGAATATCTCTTCTGGGGAGGCGGACATTTATTGCAATTTGCTTTTGCTCAAGGGATGTTTTTGGTTTATTTGATAACGCTAAACTCCAGCGTCAATCTAGCTTCAAGCAATAAAATTTTACCGCTATTTATCAACACAATCTTGGTTGTAGGCGCGCCGTTTACATATTTTGTTTATTCGGTGGATAGTGCTGAATTGATACAGTTTTTTACTTGGCATATGAGAATTGCTGGAGCAGTTTTGCCGTGTTTCTTAATAATGCTCGTGTATCGCAACATAAAAACCTTACTGAATAATAAGGGCGACTATTTACCACATTCGTTTGTATTGTTCATCTATGGAGGCATGCTTGGAGTGCTGACTATTGAGGGAAATGTCACAATTCCTGCTCATTACCATGGTTCTGTGGTTGGTATCACTATAGCTTTCATGAATTTTATCTACTGGCTGTTGCCAAAACTAGGCTGTAAAGAGACAAAAAGCTCTGTGGTAAGATTACAGATTTATGCATACAGTTTGGGACATTTTCTCCATATTACTGGCCTTGTATGGCTTGGTGGGTACGGCGCTTTAAGGAAAGTTGCAGATTTACCAAGCATTTCATCGGTGCTAGCACGTATCTGTTTTATTATGGGTGGAGCTGTATCAGTTGTTGGTGGAATGCTGTTCGTAATAATTGTGCTTTTATCTCTGCTTAAAGGCAGGGCGCGTACCAACTGACCCATAAGAAACGAAACTAAAAAATTTACTTGACAACCTTCGCCAGTTCCCTTATCACAATAACAAGGGTATTTCTAACTCAAAACTTGTTTTTGATCTGCAGGCTCAATGACAAAATTCAGTAAAAAACTCAGGGTATTTTCTGGCGGATTGTATCAAATTATAGCGGCTGCATGTCTTTTACATTTTTTCTATATTCAGCCAAATCGCGCTTAAACTAAGCGTCAGCAAATTATTATAGCGCCAATTTTAAGTATTATAGAGTCAAAACTCGCTACTCGGGATTTCTTTGCCTTTTTTTCGCTTGGTAAATT
>JAITUS010000068.1 GCA_031286185.1 Rickettsiales bacterium | reverse complement strand
GGCCTGATTTTTTCAAATTGCTCCCGACTTATACTGCTTGGATAACTTTTCCGCATAGACACCTCATTATTAATCTATGCTTATTTTACCTCATCTCTTCGAGATTTTAAACAGGTTCTGAGGTCGTGAAAGATGCATTCAAATCGGTGATTACATCATTTAAGCCCCACAAGCCGTGCTTAAAGAGTACCGTGATAAGCTATTTTATTTCTTTATCCTTTATGAAGACATGACCAGCATCTTCTTCAAAGCTATTACCAAATGGAACAATTTCATAACCTTCGCGAGTAGGCTCAGCTCTAGTTTTATACATTTTTTCGTTTTTAAGGATTACAAAATCTTCTTCATTTCTGCTGGAAAGACTATCACCATAAGCTAAAGCTCTAAAGTTTTTTTTGCTTAATTTTTCGTCACTACCACCATAGCTTATCTGACAGAGATTGCTCATTTCCAATAATTTCTCTTTAATTGAATCCTGCAATTTCTACAACACTTTCACCTGTTTGATCAGGCAAAGAATGTACTTCATTCGGGTCACGAGGATTTATAAGTTCATAATCTTCAAGGACCTCAAATTCATTGTCATATTCTTCTACCCCGTTATCATCGCCTGATATTGAACTTACGTCGCCTGTACTGGTGTTTGTGATACCAAGCCAATTGCGTAGAAAACTAAAATCCATATAAAATACCTCGATATTTATCTAAATAACTTTATTAACTATACTATAAATCTATACTGTTGTCAATAGCTATTTTTAATATTTTAATAAATGTTAAAATATTTTACGGAAACTTTTTATTCTTAACTATATTTATTATTTTATCATGGAAAAATTTTACTTCCGCGGAGTAAGCAGTAGAGTTATAATGTGGGCAACAGGCAAACCTTTGTGCTAAGTTTTAGTTAATATGCACGCTAGGGATATTAAAAAAGTTGTTCTTAAGATGTTGCATTTTACTTTTGTTTCAGCTATAAGGTTGCTTTAAGTTGAACTTTCAACATTTTTGTACTATTTACGTTTAAGATAATGATTTTGAAATTTTTTGGGGGCACTTCATGAAACAATCTACCTACACTAGAACTGCTCTAGCTTCTTTATTAACTTTATGTTCTTTCGGCGGTTTTGCTGCTGACTTTTCTGATGAGGGTATAAAAAAGCAAGAGAGCGCAGTAACTTCTGGAAAAATGGAAGTTATGAAAACATCAAATAAAAAACTAAAAGAGAAAATGGATAGGATATGTAATGCTGATCCAAAAAAGAAAGCTGAAGAGCTTAAGAAAAAAGAGGAACTGAAGCTAGCGGCTGAGAAAAAGAAAAAAGAGGAGCTAGCTGAGAAAAAGAAAAAAGAGGAGGCAAAACTAGCAAATGAGAAAAAAGCAAAAACTCTCAATGTTAAGAACTTTAATATAGAAAGTTCAAAAACTAAGAGTACTAAAACTCAGAAAGCTAAAATTGAGGCTAAAGCTGTTAACAAAAACATAGAGGAAAAAGGCAAAGCCAGTCCTGTTGTCTCAGTTGGCAGCGTTGATATTATTGATACCAACCAAGAAGCAAATGGGTTGAGAATCACTTTCGGTGGTGTTGTTGATGCTCAAGGTTATGGCAAAGCAGGGCCAGGCGGCGAAGATTATAAACGCTATAACATTAAGGCAGGCAAATCTGTTGATTATTATAATGCTTCTGAAGAACAAATAAAAGGAGCGAACCCATTATTCCCTGGAGGAATAGGGAACATTGGTGATTATAGCGAAGACATGGGTATGATTGCAGATGCAATATTGCATTTAAGAGCTGAAAGCAAAAATGAAGATTTAGGTCTTCTCTATGGTGCTGATGTACAATTCCACGTTCCAGTGACAGAGGGTAAAGGAGCTTCACAAGGTGTGAATGCGGCAAGAGGAAGAAGTGCACATGTATTTTTGAATTCAAAATATGGTGACTTGAAACTTGGTTATCAATTTGGTCCTGAGGCTCTAATGAGACTTGATGCGACAAGAATTGCAACTGTTGACGGAGCTGCAGATAGTGACTGGTTCAGGAAAGTGAACTTAGAAGGAAGCGCTGCAACGTTTCCATTTTATGTAACACCACGTCTTTACACTGAAAGCTTCTCAAGTGAAAGCGAAAGGCTCTCTTTCCGCATGGCAGGAAAGCATAACAAAGGTGTTATGACTACACTACCGTTTAGAATCGCTTACTACTCACCAAGCTATATGGGTGCAAGATTTGGCATCAGCTATTCACCTCGCTATGAAAGCAGTTTGTTTAATGTGAGTGACAATGTGAATGCTAATCCTTTTAAAGCGGAAATTGATAATATTACTGGTAAATTCTTAGAAGCTGGTAAGCTCACTGTTCCTGATAATAAAGATGATGCTGGAATTGGAAGTGTGACGGGTGTTACTGTCAATGACGGTACTATTTCCAGTGCAAATAGAGACAATTCTTTAACTGCGATAGCTACTGACCTTAATACAGCACTAGCTATAAAAGCTAAGGATAATGTCAAAAGTGACAAAGGTGTTTCTAATTACGAAACAACTTATGGTGTTGACGATATAGATGCTGTAGCAACAGCGTCTATCATGGCTAAGCCAACAGATTACGATAATATCGCAAAGCTAAAAGGTAAAATTGAAGCTAAGTTAAAAACAAAAGATGCTACAAAAGCTCTGCCAGTAAGCGAAGTAAAAGATGCAGTAAATGCTGTGTTAGCTGATATTAGAGCATTACCTAATAAAGCTACTGGTGCTAAAACTGCAGTTGAAACTACATTCCGCGACAAAGTTGTAAATAAAATGCTGTATGACGGTGCAGCAGACTCAGCCATCAGACACGTCGGTCCAGACTATGAGCACATAATAAGCGCTGGTGCGTCATATGAGTATGACTTTGACAAACATAATATAAAAGTTAAAGCTACTGCGGTTGGTGAGTATGGTAAAGCAAAGGAACCAAATAAAGATAAGCATCTTTATAAGGAATTTGTGGGATACAACGACCTGATGGGCGTTAACTTTGGTGTCAGCGCTGACTATAAGATCAATGAAGATCAAGGCGTAAAACTTGCTGCCTCTTTTGCATGTTTGGGCAAATCTGGCCAACCAAAGAACATCAAGGAACTTGACCCTAGTGGATATAAAGATATTATCGATAATGACAAAAAAGAAGGCTTAAAGCAGTTTGAGAAGGATACCATGTATTGGACTGCGGGTGCTGGCTATCAATATGAGAACTTCTACACAAGCTTGACATACTTTGGTAGTAAAATGAGTGATGGGGATAAGCTCCATGATGTTGCACTTGGTGTTCAGTATGATCTCTCTCCTGCTTGCAGTAAGAGCAAATTTGTTCCTTATGCAGCCCTTCATTACTTTACAACTGATGAGAAGCAAGCTGACAGTTATAAGATTACAAAAAAGAATAGTGACGAAGCAGCGCCTTCTAACAAAGGAGCTCTCTTCCTTACTGGCGTGAAGTTTTCTTTCTAATTGGCTAATAATACACACCACAGCTGTGGTGTGTATTCACCTCCAGGTAGCGCTTTCAAAATTATTTATATTGAAAAATTTTTCAATATATGGTATAATAGATTAAGTTAGTGGTAGCGATATCATAGATATAACAGTAAATCTTGATGGAGAATTTGAGAAGATAACACAGTCTCGTTCTATATTACAAAATCGTTCTGTACCGCAACAAATCACACACTGGGCTAAAGTTGGTCAAATTGTTGAAGACAATCTTGAGTTGAAACACCATTAAAGAAATCCTTTCAGGCATTGAGGATGCTAAGTCAGGTGATGTTGAGGAATATAGGCCTACAAAACTTTGAAGATTCTTCTTACCAATACTTTTAAGCGGTCAATGAGGAAACTGCATAATAATCAACTACCCAAACTTTAATAGGCAAGGCAATTACTGCAGTAATTTTTTTCTTATCATTGTATTTTAGGAGGTTTTATGCAAACCACGTTAAAAAACCATTCAATTGGAGAGTTACTTACCATTGCTACATGTTGGAAATTAACACTTGCAGGTGGAAAAGTAATGGGATTCACTGATTACGATGAGGATTTGAGTATTGATAATACACTCTACAAATCTTCAAGTGGATTTACAGCTAGTAGCATAATATTAAACAGCGACTTAAAGACCGATAATCTGGAAATTGAGGGAATATTAAGTGGTGATGACATTAAAGAAGAAGATGTCTTATCGGGAAAGTACGACTTTGCAAACATTGAGATATTTCTTGTGAATTACAAGGATTTGAGCCAGGGAATGATGAATTTGTACTTGGGAACTTTCGGTAAAATAACATTGAATAGTGGGAGGTTTATCGTTGAAATTAGAGGGCTCGCGACAAAGCTTGAGAGGAGCATAGCAGAATTATATTCCCCCTGTATGCAGCGCACAATTTTGTGATGGTAAGTGTAAAGTCGATGCTAAAAAGTTCAGTAGAATAAGCACGATTACTCAAGTGATAGATGAAAGAAGATTCGAAGACACTAATTTAACTGAGAACGATGGATATTATAAGCATGGAGTAGTGAAATTTTTTGATTCAGCAACACACGCAGCATTTGAAGGTATAGTGAAGGAACACAGAAATAAAGTAGTCACATTGTTTACTTCACCTCCATATCAAATTTCTGCTGGGGATAAGTATTCGATACTTGCAGGTTGCGATAAAACATTTTCAACGTATCTGTTAAGTGGAGCGGCAGAAACCGATTAAATAAGCAAAGTTGTTAGAACCTGTTTAAAATCTTCGTAGTAGGAGAGAAATGAAGGAGAGAACAATCATCTGTAAGCTAGTGTTGAGTTTCCGCTCGCAATTTTTCCACAATCGTCTGCATTTTTCTAACCA
>JAITUS010000065.1 GCA_031286185.1 Rickettsiales bacterium | reverse complement strand
TGGTTAGAAAAATGCAGACGATTGTGGAAAAATTGCGAGCGGAAACTCAACACTAGCTTACAGATGATTGTTCTCTCCTTCATTTCTCTCCTACTACGAAGATTTTAAACAGGTTCTTATATGAACTCTTGAAGTTCTCAGGTAACTTAACATATTAGCCTCCTAAAAAAAACTACAATAAAAAAATGTAATTATTATTACATTACTATACTATTATAACTTATTTTAGAATAATTGCAACAGTTGCGTTAATATTTTTACCAAATTATATGTTGCACAAAAGCACTTATTACTCTAACATCACAGCAGGTTAGAAATGAAGAGGTTTTTATGAGTTTTACTTTACCTGAATTACCATACGATAAAACAGCTTTAGAGCCTTATATATCTGCAAGGACTTTGGATTTTCATTATGATAAGCATCATAGGGGGTATTTAAATAAACTCAACGAGCTGGTTGAAAATACTGATTATCAGCACGCAAAAGTTGAGGAATTAATAACGAAAGTTCATGGCAATAGCGACAAAGTCCCTATATTTAACAACGCAGCGCAAGTTTGGAACCACACTTTTTATTGGAGTTCAATGAAAAAAAATGGCGGTGGTAAGCCTCAGAATGACAGTCTTCTAGCAAAAAAAATTCAAGATGATATCGGTGGCTTTGATAAATTCTACGAAGAGTTTTTAAGTCATGGAGTGAGCCAGTTTGGTAGTGGATGGGTGTGGTTAGTGCTTGAAAAAGGAAAACTCAAAATCACCAAAACTCCCAATGCGGATTTACCATTAACTTATGGTCAAGTGCCGCTGCTCACTATGGATGTCTGGGAGCATGCGTATTATTTAGATTGTCAAAATCGTAGAATCGACTATATAAAAGTTTTCCTTGATCATTTGATTAATTGGGATTTTGCAGAAGAGAATTTGAGAAAGAACACATAAGATGGATGTACCGAAGGTAACAAAATTAGATAATGGCCTGCGCATAATAACCGAGCAGGTACGTGATGTTGACTCTGTAGCTTTAAGTATACGAGTTGGTGTTGGCAGTAGAGCTGAAAGTGCAAATCAAAATGGAATATCCCATTTTCTAGAGCACATGGCTTTTAAGGGAACAAAAACAAGAACTGCATTTGAAATTGCAAAAGCTTTTGATGACATAGGTGGAGTATTCAGCGCTAGCACCGGTAGAGAAAGCACAAGTTACTACGCAAAAGTCCTCAAAAAAGACATAAAAACTGGCATTGATATATTAATAGATATATTGATGAATTCGACATTTCCAGAAGATGAATTGGAGCGCGAAAAAGGTGTTGTAACACAAGAGATTTTTCAAACTAACGATTCGCCGAGTGACATCATTTTCGATAAATATTTTGAAGCAGCTTATAAAGATCAACCGTTTGGTAGGTCGATTTTAGGCACACAAGATACTGTAAAATCATTTACTCGAGAAGATCTAAATAACTATATAAATGAGCATTACTTTGGCGAGAATACGATATTTTCTGTTGCAGGGAACGTTGAGCATGGAGAAGTTGTTCAGTTAACCAAAGATTTTCTCTCAAAAATTCATGCAAAAGAGCTGGAGAAAAAGCAAAATGCGAATTATACTGGTGGTGAGTATTTGGAACACCGTAAACTAGACCAGGTACACTTGCTAATTGGGTTACCTAGTGTTTCTCGCCATGACGATAAATATCACACATTTCAGGTGCTTGATTCTATACTGGGAAGCGGAATGTCATCACGCTTATTCCAGGAAGTAAGAGAAAAGCAGGGGCTGGTTTACTCTGTTTATTCATTTAATTCTAGCTACACCGATACAGGAATGCTCTCTATTTTCGCTGGCATAGATAGTAGCAACTTAGATAAGCTTTTAAAATCTATAACGACGGAGTTGAAGAAATTATCAACGGATGATCTTAAGGAAGAAGAGGTAAACAGGGTAAAAGAACGAATAAAATCCCAAATTTTAATGTCACGTGAAAGCGTCAGTTCCCGTGCTGAAGCATTGGGGCACTACTATGGCAACTATGATAGGTATATCAGTAAAAATGAATTGATAGAAAAAACTAGCGCAGTTACCACTGCTGGCGTAAAAGAAGCGGCAGAGGAGCTGTTATCTCAGCATGAAAAAACCACTTTAGCTGCAATTGGAGAAATAAAATCGTTGCCAAGCTACGATGAAGTGGTTTCTATGTTTAGGGCTTAGAGCAATGGGCTTCTCGCATAACTAGCCAGCCTTTGGCAGCGTGCTGGGCATATAACACGCCATTCATAGAAACAGAACTAAAAAACTACTTGACAAATCTCACCAGCCCCCTTACCATAGTGCTATGGGTGTTTTAAGCCTAAAATTTATCTTTAATTTTTATATTAAGTGACAAAAGCACAGTATAAAACAAAGCGTGTTATGTTTTACTTTTGCAGCATGGACACTGCATGTCTTTATAAATTTTTGTCTACATTAGCTGGACCTCGCTTATTAAGCGGTGTAAGAGAGAACCGGACGCCAAGTTTTTGAGAGAACAGTAAACAACTCACGTTGCGGGGTTTCTTTTGTCTTTTTTTTAATTAGTTAAAAATTTAACCAATCTCATTTTTTTCACAAAAAAATTGCTTGACAAGTTTTGACATTTCCCTTACCATAAATTATGGGTGTTTACAACCCCAGGGTCAGCTACTTGTCAAGCGTATAGGACATTAACGCCAAGTTCTTAAGATAGATATTGACCGGGGCTTCTTTTTTTCTCAGTAAAATTCTTAACGTTAGGTTAGTTGCATTAAAAAGCAGCTAAGTCGCAGCGCTACAAGAAACGCCAATAAATTGCCTTTTTTTGCTTAGTTTAGGTTATGCAACAAGTCTATTATATAATTTATTTAACTACATATGAAAATTTTAGTTTGATTAAAACGGATAAAAGCTGTATCACTATTTAATATAGCTGAGAAATGAAATGATCCCGTAGCTCAGCCGGTAGAGCAACTGACTTTTAATCAGTGGGTCGCGCGTTCGATTCGCGCCGGGATCACTAAGTTTCAAAGGCCATGGTGAAAGAAGGTGAAAGAACAAAACAAAATATTCACTAATTTGAGCGGTAAAGGAACTCCACTACTCAAGGATGCAAAAAAACGCGGTAGTTGGCAAAAAACAAAAGAACTACTGGATTTGGGGTCAGAAAAAATCGTTGATGAAGTAAAAAAATCTGGCTTAAGAGGTCGAGGAGGTGCAGGATTTTCTACCGGCCTTAAGTGGAGCTTTATACCCCAAAATCCTTCAAAAGAACAACCAACATATTTAGTAGTCAACGCAGACGAGTCAGAGCCAGGTACATGCAAAGACAGAGATATATTGCGATATGAGCCACACAAGCTACTTGAAGGTATTCTTCTAGCTGGAAGAGCAATCTGCGCGTCAGTTGCGTATATTTATATCAGGGGTGAGTTTTATAATGAATATTTAGTTCTAAAAAAAGCACTTGAGGAAGCCTATAAGGAAGGCCTGATTGGAAAAAATGCCTGTAAATCGGGCTATAACCTCGATGTATTTATACATAGGGGGGCAGGAGCTTACATATGTGGAGAAGAAACAGCTCAGCTTGAATCAATTGAAGGAAAAAAGGGCTTCCCTCGCATGAAGCCCCCATTCCCTGCAGGTGTTGGGCTTTTTGGCTGTCCAACCACGATAAACAACGTTGAAACTATAGCTATGGTTCCAGATATTCTGCGTCGTGGAGGAGAGTGGTTTGCGTCTCTTGGCAAACCAAACAATACCGGTACTAAAATATTTTGTATTTCGGGACATGTAAACAACCCGTGTAATGTTGAAGAAGAGCTTGGAATTCCACTGCGTGAGTTAATTGAAAAATACGCGGGTGGAGTGCGGGGGGGTTGGGATAATTTACTTGCTGTGATACCTGGCGGGTCTTCAGTGCCACTTATTCCGAAATCTATATGCGATACTATTGAAATGGATTTTGATTCACTAATAGATGTACAATCAAGTCTTGGTACTGCTGCTGTCATAGTGATGGATAAATCAACTGACATAATAGCTGCAATAGAGAGGTTATCGCATTTCTATATGCATGAATCATGTGGGCAATGTACACCATGTCGTGAAGGTACTGGATGGATGTGGAGAATTATGAAAAGGATGGTAACAGGGAACATTAGACCTGGTGAAATAGATAAGTTACTTGATCTTACAACTCAAATAGAAGGACACACGATTTGTGCACTTGGTGATGCTGCAGCTTGGCCGATTCAGGGGTTAATTAGGCATTTCCGCCACGTTATCGAAGAGAGAGCACAATTCAGTAGAAGTTGTGCGCGAACATCGTAGCCATAGTGGATACAAAAACCACTTGACAACCTTCGCCAGCCTCCTTATTACGATACTGAAGCTATTTATTTAACTTCCCAATCTGTGCAGGTTAAAATGACAAGAAAACTTATATTTGGCGTACTACTGTTTAATTTTTTGCGCTATGTGCACCGTATGTCTTTATAAAACTTCTGGCTTTTTACCTATACAAGCTGAAACGCGCTTATAAGTCGTTTAGACAGTATAGAACGCCTATTTGCAGGATTAGAGAGTGAGACCACGGGGTTTTTTGCCTTTTTTCTGCTTAGTAAACTTCTTAGCATTTAAGCTAAGGATCTGTTGCAGTTTAAAAGTCGCTAAATCGCAGCGTTTAAGACTTTAAAAAACGCCAACATGATATAAGTTATCTTTTTTCTGCTTAGTTTAGGTTATGCAAGGAATCTATTATTTTTTAACACAGTTAACATCTTGACTTCATCTGGTTAATATCCCAAATTGTAAAAAACAGAAAGTTCTATGGCAACAAGTCTACTACAGGGCAAAAAGGGATTAATAACTGGAATAACAAACAAGAGGTCGATAGCGTATGGCATAGCAAAAACTCTCTCAGGGCACGGGGCAAAACTTGCAATCACTTACCAGAATAAAATGGTAAGGGAGAGATTATCATCGATAGCAGCTGAGCTAAATGTGGAATTAGTACTAAATTGTGATGTTGCAAATGAAGAAACCATAGATGAGGTTTTTAAGATAATAGAAAAAAAATGGGACACTCTTGATTTTTTGGTACACGCAATCGCATTCTCTGACAAGAATGAACTCAGTGGTAAATATGTTAACACGTCACTGAGCAACTTCCTCAACGCAATGCATATATCATGCTATTCTTTTACTGCTCTAGCGCAAAGAGCTGAAAAGATAATGCCAAACGGTGGTAGTTTACTCACTTTATCTTACTATGGCGCTGAAAAAGTTATGCCAAACTATAATGTTATGGGTCTATGTAAAGCGGCACTTGAAGCAAGTGTAAGATATATAGCATGTGACCTTGGACCGCAAAATATCAGAGTGAATGCCATTTCTGCTGGTCCAATTAGAACTTTGGCGTCTTCTGGAATAAGCAATTTTCACTTCATATCAGAATGGAACAGAAATAATTCTCCACTAAGGCGCAACACTACAATAGAAGACGTTGGAAAAGCAGCGCTGTATTTGCTGAGTGACTTAAGTAGCGGTACCACTGGGGAAGTTTTACATGTTGATTCAGGGTATAACGTGGTAGGGATGAAAGCTATTGATCCGAATATAGTTCAAAGTTGAGTGTGAGAAAAAAGCCTTTCTAAAACTGGTAATATGATTTATAGTCGGTAATGCAGTGTTAAAATACTTTATGCTCAAGAAATTAGCTCGGTATTGGTCCTTTATAGAATTAATTAAAGGGTTTATTATTACACTTAGGTATGCGTTTAAACCAAAGGTGACGCTTAGGTACCCTATGGAGAAGGGACCTCTAAGTCCAAGATTTCGCGGTGAGCATGCGTTGCGTAGATATTCAAACGGTGAAGAACGATGCATAGCTTGTAAATTATGTGAAGTTATCTGCCCTGCTCAAGCGATAGCTATTGAAGCAGAAGAAAGAGAAGATGGCAGTCGTCGCACTACACGTTATGATATTGACATGACGAAGTGTATATATTGCGGGCTTTGCCAGGAGGCATGTCCAGTCGATGCAATTGTCGAGGGCCCTAATTTTGAGTTTGCAACAGAAACTAGGGAGGAGCTAATGTACAACAAAGAAAAGTTATTGCGCAATGGTGAAATTTGGGAAGAAGCAATTGCACTCAGGTTAAAAAAGGATAGGTCGTATCACTAATGTGAAGAATTTATAATATTAAACCTCTGTCATTCCGGTGTCCTTTCGTGTCATCCAAGTAGCGTAACACACAACTGCACGAACATTGTGATTTGAGCCTACCAGGAGGATGTCATCCCAGTGCCTTCTTTTCCTGTCATTCCAGCGCGTGACGCTGGAATCTAGTCTTCACTAGTTTTCTAGATCCCAGTGTCAAGCACTGGGATGACACCCTATAGTGCTGGAATGACACCACTTGCTGTAAAAATAAATGTTCGTTCATGAATTGCTTTAATATTTAAGAAATTTACCGTATCCATCCAGGGGCGTGGTAAATATTGAAGCAAAAGCGGTGTCATGTAAGTAGCTGACACACAACTATACGAACATTGTGATTCGAGCCTGCCAGGAGGATGTCATCCGAGTAGCTAACACTGGGTATCTGTTCAGCGGAATGGTAAAATGAGATAGACAAGATGCCATAAAAAGATAATCATATAGTAAAAGTGAGGTAATATGGTAAATCTTTTAGAACTCTGCAAAAATTTGAAGATAGAGATAGAAAATTTAAAAGCAGAAAATAAAGCTCTGAAGATTGAAAACGCTCAA
>JAITUS010000005.1 GCA_031286185.1 Rickettsiales bacterium | reverse complement strand
GTGGAGCGGCAGAAAACGTTTAAATAAGCAAAATTGTTAGAATAAAGTGGGCTAAATAAGATGTAATGTGGTTGATTTGTTAACACTTTGCACGCTTTTAGGCGAAAAATAGATCATTTTAAGCCTTTTTGCTTGTTCCTCAGCCGGTCCCTTGAACAGATACTTCCTCACTTAGACAACAGTTAAGATCAGTGCCGTATGCGGAATCAAAGACGTAAAACTGCACAATACCTGTATTAAATATCCAACTGCCAGTAAATTCTCTACATTTTTCATTTTCAAAAGGATACGCGTCTAGGTATCTAAACCATCCCTTATGGGTTCTATCACAATTTTCATGATTACCACGCATAAATAAAAATGGAAACTGTAATAAAATTTCTTGTGCTGGGCCAAACCACTCTGCTTCCCAGGCAGCAAAATTGTCGCCATAAACTTTACCGCACTTTTCTTCATCTTTACATATGTGTTCTCTATAGTGATAATCACCAACATGTATTATAAAGCCAGGGTTGTGCGTTGCCACCGAACCCAATACTTCTCTAATTAGCCACTCTACTTGATCATTACAAGCTTGCTGCTCAGAGCAACTAATTCTACACCCTGTATTACCGACTATTACAATCTTCTTGATTGTAGTTGGTAAAGTAGGAATTTTTTTGTTGCCAATTTTAACGTTCTGCGCGTTTCTTGGAATTAATAATTCACAAACTTTTTCAGGGAATGCACCACCTTCTGTTGATGCCCGCTCATTCATTTTGGCTTCTTTACCATCAATATACACTAATAGGCACTCATCCTTATCTCCAACTATGGCACGCACACGGAGCATATTTTCAGGCATTACCTGAGATCATATTTTAGCTTCAGAAGAATTACACAGCAACACAATCAACAATATAAACATTCTACTACTTATATAGCAATTATGAAAAAAAGACGAAACATTTATCATTTGACCTCCGTTTAATGTGTATGGCTTTTAGAGAAAGAATACTGACCAGTATGGTTAGCTAAACTTAACCTTGATTTTCTATTTTCATTAACTGTTTTTAATACCATTTGGCTTTGTTGCATAGTAACTAAGGAAACTTGGTAGTTGCTGATAAAGTTCATTATAAAGTATCCGTTTAACCATTAAAGAAAAATGTGTCACAGAAAATGAAAGGCAGTAACAAAAGCTAATATAACACACTTTTCAAAGTTAAAGAGGAAATATTTTTTACTTTATTAATAAAATAACTGGAAACCGGCACAAAAATACTCTAAAGGTACTTATTCTCGAGCTGCTACGTAGTTTCACACACTCTTTGTACAACCACACCCATGGTTGCTATACTTAAGTTCACTTGTACTGTCAAGCAAAAAAATAAAATTTTATAGCAAACTGAAACTAGCCTTGTTTATGGCTTAATTCATCTACTTTTTCGCGTAACACATCCAAATCAGTTGCTCCTACAAACAGACTATCCCCAATTATTAAAAAAGGTGTACCGCCTACTCCTAGGTTCCTTACTAAAAATCTGCTGTTGTTTATCATCTGTTCAATTTTGTCCGCATTGTTTTTCATAGAGTCATTGAAGTCGTTTTCACTGATTCCTATGCTTTTTACTATATCCAATATATTTTCATCTGAAAATTCTCCTTTGTGGTCTAAAGCAGCATAGTGAAAATCAAAATATTTTCCTTTACCAATAAAATAGACAGCTAAAGCACTTTTTGCCGCCTTTAAAGAATCGTTACCAAGTATTGGAGTGTCCCTAAAAATGTACTTAACTTTGCCGTCATTGATCAACTGTTTTATATCGCCTTTCATGGCTTTGCAATAGCCACAAGAATAGTCAAAAAACCCTACAGCTATAACATTGCTATTTTCATTTCCTGAGTAAGGATAAGTGGAGTCAAATATTTCATTTTTATACTGTAAGACTTTACCTTTAGCCGCGTTATCCCGAGCAGCATAACTACTTTTAATTGATTCTTCTCGGAGAGTTTTTATAATCTTATCAAAATTTCTACTTATATAGTTATCTAATCTCTTGCCTATATACTCATCGTTTAGCACTTGGCTGCGATTTGAGAGCCAATTATTTATTATTGGCAAACTTGCTATTACTATTATTAAAATCAATAGAAACGATATTCTAGGCATATACTTATTAAAGGACCTGCAATATAAAATTCTTAGTACCTGTATATTTAAAAAAGCATCTAATGTTAATATATAAAAACATTTATATCAAGTGTATTTTGTAACCGGTTTTGCCGCAAGTGCAAACTTTATGCAAAGAAACTCAGGCACAAAACTCATCAGCAAATTTGATGATGCAAGTGGCCAAAGCACGCCAGGATAGCCAACTATAAGATACTCTATCCTTTACCGCCACGTATAGCAACCGTAAACGCGGCGGTAAAAAAGTTGATCATCTTATAACCGCCGTGTATAATGCTAATAAACGCAGCGGTAAATTATATGAGCGAACCAATAATTGGTAGAGAAAAGAAACAGTTTATAGAGAAAAAACGAAATCAAAGAAGCAGACATTTTGGGTATTGATTGCTGCAAATGGAGCTTCTGAGGACCAATATCTGAAAGATACAATACATCATGTAATCACACTGGAAGACTTGTTTTAAGTTATGTATAACAACTTACGCAACTTCATCTCTGCTTTAGAAGAAAAAAAAGATCTAATTAGGATTAAAAGGGAGGTTTCAACAGTTCTTGAAATGACAGAAATTCACCGTAGAGTTCTGTCAAACAAAGGGCCAGCAATCATTTTTGAAAATGTCGTCACAGAAAACGGCAAAAATTCGATTCCTGTTTTGGTGAATTTATTTGGCACTATCGATAGGATAGCTTTAGGACTGAACATAAATCCTGATGAACTAAGAGATCTGGGTAAACTTCTGGCGTTTTTGCAATCTCCTGAGCCGCCAAAAAACCTCAAGGATGCTATGAAGATGTTTCCTCTGCTAAAAGTTGTGTTGTCGATGCGAAGTAAAGTCGTGAGCAAAGCCCCATGTCAAGAAGTGATGCTAACTGGGGATGAGGTGGATCTCAGTTTACTACCTATTCAAACGTGTTGGCCAAATGAACCTGCACCTCTTATCACCTGGCCGATTGTGGTAACAAAAGGGCCGACAGAAGATAAACAAGATAATTTCAATCTTGGAATATATCGTATGCAAGTCGTGGATAAAAAAATGACTCTAATGCGCTGGCTTGCACATCGTGGAGGGGCAGGTCACCATAAACGGTGGAAGGAAAAGGGGCAAAGTATGAAGTTTCCTGCTGCCGCTGTAATCGGTAGCGATCCTGCAACGCTTATCGCTGCAGTAACTCCAGTGCCAGAAACATCGTCAGAATACCAATTTGCTGGACTATTGCGCAAGAAGCCGCTTGAACTTGTAAATTGTAAGACTATTCCCCTTCAAGTGCCAGCTCACGCAGAGATCGTTTTGGAAGGCTATGTGAGTTTGGATAGATATCAAGATGAAGGGCCGTATGGAGACCACACTGGTTACTATAATTCTGTTGAACAATTCCCGGAATTTAACATTACTGCAATCACAATGCGCAAAAACCCAATTTATCTCAGCACCTTTACTGGCAAGCCACCAGATGAACCATCGATTCTTGGTGAAGCACTTAACGAAATCTTTGTGCCGATTCTTATCAACCAATTTCCAGAGGTAGTAGACTTTTATCTGCCACCAGAGGGTTGTTCCTATAGAATAGCAGTAGTATCGATCAAAAAGTCTTATCCCGGGCATGCGAAAAGAGTTGTTATGGGCATACTTTCTTTCCTCAAGCAGTTTTTATACACCAAATTCATTATAGTTGTTGATGATGATATAAATATACGTGATTGGAAAGAGGTGATGTGGGCAATATCAACGAGAATGGACCCTGTGCGTGATACAATCATGATAGAGAATGCACCAATTGATTATTTAGATTTTGCCTCTCCTGAAAGTGGACTTGGAGGTAAAATGGGATTTGATGCAACAAATAAAATTCCGCCTGAAACCAAACGAGAGTGGGGAAGAAAAATTGAAATGGACGAAGAAATAGTAAAAAAAGTTACAGAGAAATGGGGGGAATATGGACTGTAATTGCTAAAAAATTAAAAGTATGATATACTTATAATGTTTTGTTAATAATGGGGTAAATGTTATGGTAAGTGCTAAGGGGTGTCAAGCTCGTGTTAATTGTAATTATATTGATGAATTACAAAGCAAATTTCAGAATATAAAATTCAAGCGCACTGAAAAAACTAAAAATAGGTACATTACTAATCTTGATAATAAAAGCACATTGAATGATCTGAGGGTTTTTATAGAGACGCAAATTAAAAAGGATAATGAGGAGTATTTTTGCTCCATTTTTGTCAAAGGATGTGAAGAGTAAACTATCTTATCTTTTCTCAACGAGAAAATAAAGATGAAAATAAAATTTATAAGTCTGATGATATTCAGGATTTACAGGGAAGGGAAAAATATGCCATCCAAAATATGGGTCATGCAACTTAATTAATTCAGGTTCCTGGTTTCAATATTTTAACAGATCCAGTATTTAGCGGTTTGAACAGGTTGCTTTACCCAGAGAAAACGAACTCTCACCCTAAAATTGAAAAGTTACCTAAAGTTGATGTTATCGTAATCTCACACAATCACCGTGATTATGTAGACAAAAATTCCCTTAAAAAACTATTAAGGCTTTATAAAACATAAAGATTGGCCTCAACCGCAGGTATTTGTACCTATGGGAGATAAAAAATTGTTCAAGAGTTTTGGATTAACTCAAGTAGAGGAGGTGGAGTGGTACACAAAAGTTTCTGTTACCAAAAATATTAATGGAGTAAACAAAGTAGTAAATTTCGTTAGTATTCCAGCAGATCATCGTTCTGGTAGATCTGGTGTTGACCATCACAAGTCTTTAGTTACTGGTTGGATAGTAAATCCTGAACAAGAGGATGTAATATTCAAGTATTCAGGGGATACAAGATCTTTATCTGATGAAGATAACAAGCAACCAATGCAGTGACCTCTCTAGTAGTATAGAGAACGCTGTATTTAAGCTACAAAAACAAATTTACCAAGCTTTGAAATGTTAATTACATGGAGAAGTATGTATGACAAACACCAAATTAGAGAGAAGCCG
>JAITUS010000101.1 GCA_031286185.1 Rickettsiales bacterium | reverse complement strand
CTCAGGGCTTTATTCTCTGCTTTTAAATTTTCTATCTCTATCTTTAAATTTTTGCAGAGTTCTAAAAGATTTACCATATTACCTCACTTTTACTATATGATTACCTTTTTATGGCATCTCGTCTATCTCATTTTACCATTCCGCTGAACAGATACACTTTTTCAGCTAAAGTAAAAAAATTTTCTTCCATAGTATCGCTAAACAACAGGACACTTTTCTGTAGTAATGCCAAAAAATGCTCTTACTCTTTCAAGATAAGTAGGCGGCTCTGCAGGGATTTCTATCTCGTCTATTTTAGAATATATTGCCGCATCTATGACTTCATCTGTTATTAATTCCCTTAGCTTTTGTTTTATCTGCCCTCTCTGAATATGCTCTCCATAGTCATTATAAAACTTTACATATAATTCTTTAAATACAAATTCTTTTATAGCATCTCTTATATGAGAGATGCCACCCTTCACTTCATCATTCACATTGCTCAAATCCACTCCAGAACTTGGTGAATACAAATCATCAAAATTTTCTTTCAAAATCTTTATTTTATAGTAGTTCTGATTCACATATTTCTCAAGAAATCTTTTAGTAGCATTGCCGGCTAACTCTCCTATTAGCTGAGGTTCTAATTGAGCTGTAAAATTATTTTCCGCTTCAAGACCACTTAATGCATAAATGATACGGTTAAGCATTCCAGGGCCGCATTGGCGCTTACTTTCTTCAAAGCGAACCAGCAATACAGATTTCAATAGCTCTACATCTGCACTTTGGTTTCTTGCTGCAATTAAAACTAAATTTATGGCCTGTGTCAATGTCAACCCGGTTTTAGAATCTACCCACCTTACCCACACTCCTTCTCTATAACCATCTAGTTTCAAATAAGGTGCTATCAATTCTTTCTGCTGACTTGTCAAACCGCTTATATAATTTTTAAACTCTTCATCTAGCTCATTTGACGTAGTACCATGTTTTTCCTTTAATTCTTTGGCACATTTAATAACGCTTTGCTCAAAACTTCTAGTATGAACATTTTGACTGCTAGTGCCTACATCGCTTACATTAAACAAAAAGCTAAATTGCTTTACATTTAAACCCAAAGGTGAAAAGAGTTTTACTAATGGATATTTTATTAACTCAAGAAGCGCTACTGGGATTAATAATATAGCATTTATGAGCGTAAGAATCATGTGAGTACCTGGTATTTTCTCAAAACCACTCAATAGCAGGCAAGTATTAAGGGCAGATATTTTCGACGCACAGTACAAAAATGGTAATTGAATGCAATATATCAAATATATAGAGAAAAACAAAATTTTATCTTTTAATCCTATTGTTGGATCATTGTACACTTCAGAAAAAATGTTATCACCACTATTTTCATTCTTGAAAGATTGATAGCTGCTTGTAATTTTTTCTGTAAAAATAGAACAAAGCTTATGTATGCCGTAGCATGCAGCACAAGTAGCAAGAAAAATTACAAGTGCTCCAAAACCAGCTAATACCTCACTTGAAGTTTTAGCGAGAAGGAATGCATAAAGTATGTTCAAAAAGAGGTCAAGCAAACATTCAAATAAAAAAAGTGTTCCAATAGCAGCACAAAGTAATAAAACATACCCACAAACAACTAAAAACCTCCTTAATCTCGGATTCATAACCTTCACTCAATGACTAACATAATAATTCATTATGACATATAAATTGAAAAAAGCAAGTCTTCACAAAGATCGATTGAAATTTCTGAGCTTCGGTTATACTATTAATATATTCAAGTAAAAAAATTAAAAGCTATTGTGTCAAATAAAATAGGTTTTTTGGCTGTTCTTGCCTTAGTGATTAGCAGCCAGATTGGCTCTGGAATTTTTATGCTTCCAATTAGCCTTGCCCCATATGGTATGTATAGTCCTATAAGTTGGATGATATCAGGGTTTGGTGCTATATCTCTTGCTTTGGTTTTTGCCTTACTCTGTGCAAAATTTCCAGAAACGGGTGGTCCTCACATTTATGTAAAACATGCCTTTGGCTCTACAGCAGCTTTTTTTGTTGGTTGGACGTATTGGATAAGCTCATGGGTTAGTTCAACAGCTGTAACGGTTGCAAGTATCGGCTATTTAGTTCTACTTTTTCACAATGATATGCAAAATATACGTTTGCTTCTAGAGATAACATTAATTTTAGCCATTATGCTAATAAACTTGAGAGGGGTAACAACTGCTGGACATGTTGAGCTTCTATTAACTGTCGTTAAAATTATTGCACTGCTTGCAATACCCACAGCAGCTTTATTTTTTTTTGATAGAAATAACTTTATTATAAGCGAGGAAGTTTCGAATCTCACAACATCACAGGCTCTTGCCCGCTCTACACTTCTCACCCTATGGTGTTTTATTGGACTTGAATCAGCAACAGCACCTGCAGGATCTGTTAATAATCCAGCTAGGACAATACCAAGAGCCATAGTGCTTGGCACAATCTGTGTTGCTGTTGTATATTTTATCAATAGTCTTGCAATTATGGGGCTAATCAATGGTAACGACTTAGCAAGCTCAAGAGCACCATATGTTGATGCAGTGAAAACCATGTTTTCAGGTAATTGGCATTTGATTGTTTCTGTTGTTGCTTTTATTGTTTCTGTAAGTAATTTGAACGCTTGGTTCTTGGCTGATGGACAAGTTACCTTAGGCCTTGCAAAAGATAGGTTAATGCCACAATTTTTTGCTAAAAGAAACAAGTATGATGCTCCCTTTTGTGGAATAATACTCAGTACTTTGGGAGTATTAGTTTTACTTGTTCTAACGTCAAACAAAAATTTTGCAGAGCAAGTAACTTCAATAATTGATGTTTCTGTGGTTTCATTTTTATTCATCTATTTAGCATGTAGTTTTGCCTTTCTCAAGGTTAATGTGCAAGAGAAAACCTATTGCAAATTACTCATTGGAAGTGTGGCTGTGCTTTTTTGCTGCTGGATAATATATGAGACTCCTATAAGCACATTGCTCATGTCAAGCCTGTTCCCCCTAAGCGGCACTCTTATTTATTTACTTTGGTACCGCAAATCCACAAAGCGATCTTCCTAAAAGCTTAACTCAAAAACATAATTTTTTATTTGTTAAAACTCTTGGGGTTAAGTTATACTACTGCCTGTGTTGATAGAATCAGAGGTATTGTGTCAAATAAAATAGGTTTTTTAACTGTTTTTGCTTTAGTAATCAGTAGTCAAATTGGCTCTGGTGTTTTTATGCTTCCAATTAGCCTTGCTCCATATGGTACTTATAGCCCCATAAGTTGGGTAATATCAGGAGCTGGCGCTGTATCTCTTGCACTAGTGTTTGCCACGCTATGTGCAAAGTTTCCAGAGACCGGAGGCCCTCACGTTTATGCAAAACATGCCTTTGGTCCTACAGCAGCTTTTTTTGTTGGTTGGACATATTGGGTAATCTCCTGGGTTAGCACAACAGCTCTAATAGTTGTGGGTGTTGGTTATCTTACACCATTTTTCCATGAAGATATCCAAAGCATGCGTTTGCTTTTAGAGTTGCTACTATTTACAGTCATTACGTTAGTAAATTTAAGAGGAATAGCTACTGCTGGGCGCGTTGAGTTTCTACTCACGGTTATAAAAATTTCTGTATTGCTTGCAATACCTGTAGCAGCGTTGTTTTTTTTCGATAGAAACAACTTTATCATAAGTAAAGAAATCTCAAGTCTTACAGCATCGCAGATTCTTGCCCGCTCTACACTTTTGACTTTATGGTGTTTTGTTGGAGTTGAATTAGCAACGGCACCTGCAGGATCGGTTGATAACCCGACCAAAACTATACCAAGAGCTGTGGTACTTGGCACAATCTGTGTTGCTGTTATATATTTTATCAATAATTTCGCGATTATGGGGTTAATAAATGGGAATGATTTAGCAAGTTCAAGAGCACCATATGTTGATGCAATAAAAATTATGTTTTCTGGTAATTGGTATTTGATTATTTCTGTAATTGCATTCGTTTTTTGTGTTGGTAGTTTAAATGCTTGGGTATTATCTAGTGGACAAGTTGCTTTTGGTCTTGCTGAAGATAAACTTATGCCACAATTCTTTGCTAAAAGGAACAAGCATGGTTCTCCCTTTTGGGGAATAATAACCAGCTCAGTTGGAACTGCAGTTTTGCTAATCCTTACTTCAAGTAACAATTTTGCTCAGCAAATCACATCAATTATCGACTTTTCTGTAGTTTCATTTTTATTTGTCTACCTTGCATGCAGCCTTGCTTTTCTAAAGGTTGTTGTAAAGGAGAGAAATTATTACAAGCTTTTAATTGGTAGTATAACAACAACCTTTTGCTGCTGGGTGATACTTGAAACTCCTATAAACACCTTGTTAATTGCAAGCTTATTCACTGCAAGTGGCATACCTCTTTATTTATTTTGGTATCGCAGGGCTTTTTAAGAGCATCTCTTGAGAACGGTTTATCTGGGGTTTAGTATAATCTCTACTTGCTATCAAAGTTTCCATATGGTTGGATAAAATTACAAATAAAAAATTTTAAAAAAACATAGTTGACATGATATTACAGCTATAGCCAGACTTCCTTTTCTTATGTATAATCTTAAAAAACTTTCTATATAAAAGTGAAGAGAGCTTTAATATCGGTTTATGATAAGACAAATATAATTGACCTTGCATCGTTTTTAACAAAGCAACAAATAGAGATTCTCTCAACAGGAAATACATATAAAATCCTATCCGATGCAGGAATAAAAACGCAAGAAGTCTCAGATTACACACAATTTCCAGAGATACTAAGCGGTAGGGTGAAAACTTTACACCCTAAAATTCATGGAGGAATACTATGTGATCGAGAAAAGCACAAAAAAGAAATGCAAGATCTAGGAATTAAGCCTATAGACCTGCTTATAATTAATCTATATCCATTTTGGGAAACAGTGAATAGCGGCTCAAGTGAGGAACAGATCATAGAGCAAATTGATATCGGCGGTGTAGCGCTAATTAGGGCTGCAGCAAAAAATTTTCATTTTACTTCGGTTATCTCTAGCACTCAAGACTATGAAACACTGAAAGCTGAGATGGTCGAAAATAACAATGAAACAACATTGGAATACAGAAAACATCTAGCAACTAAAGCATTTGCTCTTACTGCATGCTACGATTCTAATATTTACAGTTGGTTTCTATCCCAGAGTAAAAGCAATGAATTACCAGAGTTTTTCACCCTATACGGGCGTAAAGCACAAGAACTCAGGTATGGCGAAAATCCCCATCAAAAAGCTGCTTTTTACAGTAATCAATTCGCCAAGTATCTGCTGGAAAAAATACATGGAAAAGAGTTGAGTTATAATAATATAGTGGATATAGAATCTGCGCTTAACATAGTTTCTGAGTTCCAAGAACCTGCAGCAGTGATAATCAAGCACAATAACCCATGTGGAGCCGCCATTGGTGATAGCGCTTTGGAAGCATACGAAAAAGCTCTATCGTGTGATGAAATAAGCAGCTTTGGTGGCATAGTTGCTTTAAATCGGGAGATAGATTTAAGGTTAGCGGAAAAATTAAGCGAGATATTTTTGGAAGTAGTGATAGCACCATCAATAAACGATGAGGCGCTAGAAGTTTTGCAGAGAAAGAAAAATTTAAGAGTGATTATTCATAGCTCTCTTCAGCAAAATGCAAAGTGTCAAATCAAAAACGTTGCCGGTGGGTTTTTAGTGCAAGAAAATAATAACCATACAATAAAAGCAGAAGAAATAAGCCAAGTAACAAAGTGCGCTGCAACGGAAAAAGAAAAAGAAGATCTTATTTTTGCTTGGAAAATATGCAAGCATGTGAAATCCAACGCAATAGTTATAGCAAAAGACGGTTGCGCTATCGGTATCGGTGCAGGACAAACAAGCAGAATAGATAGTGTGAACATTGCAGTTAAAAAGGCGGGTGAAAGGTGCAAAAGTGCTGTACTTGCCTCAGATGCATTTTTCCCATTTTCAGATAGCATAGTAGAAAGTGCAAAACATGGAATTACAGCCATAATTCAGCCTGGCGGCTCGTTGAAGGACCAAGATGTAATAGCAGCTGCAAATGAAAATAAAATTGCTATGTTTTTCACCGGCGTTCGTAGCTTTTTTCATTAGGCTTGTATCTCATGTCAATGTACACTTTTTTGCGCATTTAACATTGCTTTGATCATAATTACATACAAAAACCGTTTACAATCAGCGCTCAATATGATAAATTTAAAACAGTTTATTCCTCGGTAGCTCAGTGGTAGAGCAGTTGGCTGTTAACCAATTGGTCGCTGGTTCGAATCCGGCCCGGGGAGCTTTTATACTAATTTTAGTGTAGTACAGAACCCATCACAATAGCCCATTTTAACTAGCTGTACGTACAACTTTTGCGCTTAATTATTGTATTCGTCCAGAGGAACGGCAAAATAATACCAAATCCTAATAGTAAATTAAAAAGTTTCCCTATGATGAAAGATTTAGCGAATTTATTATGTATCTTGTTTGGCTCCCCGATAACGAAAGTTGGTATAACTTTGTACATCCCCTTATTTCTGTGAACGTTACCTGGAACCATACATCGCTAACAACGGTCTATGTTGATAAGAAAAAAAACTGCGCCACATGTCACTTGGTACTATTACTTCTACAATCTTATTTGCGCCAAAAAAACACAGCAGTAAATACACATAATGCAAAAAGCGCTGGCCATGGCATTCTGCCAAATATTGCAAGCAATGCTGTACCAATCATTACTACTGTTATCATCGGTCCACCTAGGCCTTTAGTATATTTTATTATTCTGCACATCACTACTGATGTTGTATCATCGTCAGCATTTGCATCAAACGCGAAGGAAAGAATTCAAGCCATAAGCAGAAAAAATTTTTCCATTGTGCCTACAATAATTTTTGCTTTGTGCTAGATTATCTCTCATTTTGATTAAAACTAAGTAAATAACACTAACTTGTATTTGCACGAACATTGCAATTTGGGAGCACCTTTCACCAGTAAGGTGTCATCCCAGTGTGTGACACTGGGATCCAGTTTTCCATAAAAACTGGTGCATTTTAACATAACTTTTATGCTCAACGCCTCCAATAATAATTTCTATTACTTCGTTATTTTACATTACCATTTTCACAAGTCACACCAGCGTTTGGCATTATTTTTGAAACAACTATAGGAGCACCAAAAAATACAGCAGTAAATGCACCAAGTGCAAAAAGTGCTGGCCATGGCATTCTGCCAAATATAGCGAGCAAAGCTGCACCTATTATTACAATCGTAATCATTGGTCCACCTATGCCGTGGGTGTAGCCTATTATTTTGCATATCACTTTTGATGTTGTATCATTTTTATCAACAAAAGTATCAGCACTTGCATCAAACGCAAAGGAGAGAACTAAAGCAACAAGTAGAAGAAATTTTTTCATTACACCTCCAACAATTTCTATTTTTTTATGCTACTTCACTTTGATTAAAATTAGGTAAATGATGCTAGAAGTATCACCTACCTAAAACTGTTTTGAGGCCCTTTAAATTTGCAAAGCTCACTGCCTTACCAGAAGATCAGCATTTTTCTACGGGGTACATGCCTGTACTGTACCTGGTGCTATTGCTGTTACAATCTTTGGTGCACCAAGAAACACAGCAGTAAATGCTCCGAGTGCAAAAAGAGCAGGCCACGGCACTCTGCCGAATATTGCAAGCAAAGCTGTACCTATTATTACTACCGTGATCATCGGCCCACCTATGCTTTGGGTATATTTTACTATGCTGCATATCACTTCTGATGTTTCATCACCTTGAGTTTTACTCTGCTTAGCAGCATCTGCATCAAATGCAAAAGAGAGGATTAAAGCTATAAATAGAAGAAATTTTTTCATTATGTCTCCAATAATTTTATGCCAAATTTTCCTTTGCATTTATTAAATTTAAGTTAAGGGTATTAGTAAATTTATCATACTATCAATCTAACTTCGGTACATAGTGCTCTATTTTATTTTTAGCCCAACCAATTGAATCAAGCTGTAAAATCTGTTAAAGTTGATTTTATCAAAGGCACCCTTAGCTCAGTTGGATTAGAGCATTTGACTACGGATCAAAAGGTCGGGCGTTCGAGTCGCTCAGGGTGCACAATGTTTTTAGTCTACGAAGAAAACAGAGGCCACACTTGAAATCGATATATGAAATACCTACCTTTAAAGGTTAAATACTGAACTATTGTATATGAGCACAAAAGACTACTATGAACTGCTAGGCGTAGGCAGAAATGCTAGTATTGATGAGATAAAAAAAGCATATAAGAAATTAGCGTTAAAGTATCATCCAGATAGAAATCCTGGTAATAAAGAAGCAGAGGAAAAATTTAAAGAAATAACGGCTGCGTATGAAGTTCTGTCTGATCCCGAGAAAAAGGCAGGTTATGATCGTTACGGACATGAAGATGGTGGTTTTGCTGGATTTGATTTTAGCCAAGCTGCAGGAGATTTTAGTGACATATTCAACGACTTTTTTGGCGGAGGATTTGGAGGATCAAGTAGATCAAAAGCAAAGAGAAGCACAACGAGAGTGCCTGGGTCGGACTTGCGTTATGATCTTGAAATTACCTTAGAAGACGCGTTTAAAGGAATACAAGTGCTTATACATTACGTTACAAATGTAAAATGTGACACGTGTCAAGGTACAGGTAGCGAAGGAA
The DNA here is from genome assembly GCA_031286185.1 of Rickettsiales bacterium. Classification (GTDB taxonomy): domain Bacteria; phylum Pseudomonadota; class Alphaproteobacteria; order Rickettsiales; family Anaplasmataceae; genus Wolbachia. Next base: position 836 of record JAITUS010000101.1, on the reverse strand, counting down.
CGATCAAACCAGTTCAATGTCACATGTGTCAAGGAAGCGGCAGAATCAGGACCCAACAGGGCTTTTTTACAATTGAAAGAACATGTACCACATGTTATGGGGAAGGAGAAATAACACAGAATAAATGCAAAAAATGTGGTGGAAATGGACGCAGAAGAGATGAAGTAAATATATCAGTTTCAATTCCAAAAGGCATAGAGAAAGGCTCTAAGGTGAGGGTAAGTGGTAAAGGAGAAGCTGGAGTAAGAGGTGGAAAAAGCGGAGATTTATATGTATATGTTGAAATTGCTCCACACAAGATCTTTACTCGAGATAAAGCAGATCTACATTGTAAAGTACCTATAAGAATGACATTAGCAGTGCTTGGTGGTGAAATCGATGTCCAGTCAATTGATGGGGCTAAAATAAAAGTAAAGGTTCCTGAAGGCACTCAAACTGGTACCAAACTACGCTGTAGAGAAAAGGGTATGCCATATATGAACTCAAATGTACGTGGTAATTTGTATGTGCAGGTAATAGTTGAGACCTTAAATCCAAAGAACTTAACTGAAAAACAAATTGAGCTGTTGAAAGCGCTTGAAGAAGAAGAAAATGCAAACATGCAACGGCAATCTGAAGGGTTCTTTAGTAAAGTAAAAAAATAGGAAGTTTGCTCAGTGATATCAAAGGCAGTTAATTATTCTCTAGTTACCCTCCATTGTCTCCTGATGCTTGAACCGTATCTGTTCAGCGGAATGGTAAAATGAGATAGACAAGATGCCATAAAAAGATAATCATATAGTAAAAGTGAGGTAATATGGTAAATCTTTTAGAACTCTGCAAAAATTTAAAGATAG
>JAITUS010000088.1 GCA_031286185.1 Rickettsiales bacterium | reverse complement strand
TCCGCATAGACACCTCATTATTAATCTATGCTTATTTTACCTCATCTCTTCGAGATTTTAAACAGGTTCTAACAATTTTGCTTATTTAAACGTTTTCTGCCGCTCCACTGAACAGATACTCATTTTGTGCCACTGCTCTTCATCTAAAATTTCTATACCTAATTCTACTGCCTTTTTATATTTAGATCCTGGATCTTCTCCTGCAATTAGGTAGTCAGTTTTAGCAGAAAGATTTGAGCTGATTTTTGCTCCTAGAGCCTTGGCTCTTACTTTTGCCTCTCCTCTACTCATAGTAAGTAACTTACCAGTAAACACTATAACTTTATTATTCAACACAGAATCGCTAGAGTTGGAGCTGACAGGCAGAATTTGAAGATAATCAGTAAGATCCTTCAACATTTTGATGTTGTGTTCCTTAGAAAAAAATGATTCCAAAGATTTAGCCACTTTTTCTCCTATGCCATCTATACCTACTAGCTCATCACTAAAAGATTTGGCTGCTTTCTTCTCTGCACCATCTATATCTATCTCAGCATCATTTGATAACAGTTTGATCATCGAGCTATGCCAGTTATCATAAGAGACATAATAATTTGCAAGCAATGCTGCTGCAACTTGGCCAATAAATCTAATACCCAAAGAAAATATAAACCTATCTAGAGTTATTACCTTTCTGCTTTGTATAGCATTTAATAAATTAGTTATTGATTTCTCGCCCCAGCCAGACTGTTCTTCCAGATTAAATTCATTTAATTTTTCTTCTAAGGTAAAAATATCTGGGATTTGCTTTACCAAACCAAGGTCATAAAAAAACTTTATCTGCTTTTCACCAAGGCCAACAATGTCGAATGCATCTTTCGATGCAAAATGCTTCAGTTTTTCTATTATTTGAGCTCTGCAGGTAAATTCCTCAGGGCACCTTATTGCCGCCCCCTCAATCTGTACTTCACTACCGCATTCAGGGCATACTTCAGGAAATACAAATTCAGGTGCATCCGTATGACGGGAGCCTTTATCTACTCTAGCAATCTGAGGAATCACATCTCCTGCCCTTTTGATTGTTATAACATCTCCTTCTCTTACGTCTTTACGTTTTATCTCATCTTGGTTATGCAGGCTTGCTCTACTAACTAGCACTCCGCCAATATTGACTGGCACTAAATCTGCAACAGGAGTTAAAACCCCTGTCCTACCTACTTGTATAAATATCTTGTTTAGCTTTGTTTTTGCATAAACCGCAGAAAATTTGTACGCAAGTGCTGAGCGTGGTGCTTTATGAGTGCTTCCTAGACGATTTTGCAGCACCAAATCATTGACTTTGTAGACTATTCCATCAATATCATAATCCAAGTTATGGCGACGATCATAGATCTCGTTATAGAACTTCAGCATTCCATTCAAACTGCTTGTTAAGAACCGGTGCTCATTTACACAAAAGCCAAGTTCTTCAAGTCTCTCTAGTACTTCACTTTGGCTTTTCTCCGTTCCACCAATCAAAGAATAAGCAAAATATCTAAGTTGTCTACTTGCTGTAACGTTCGCATCCAACTGCTTCAGAGAACCAGCAGCTGCATTTCTAGGATTGGCAAACTCATTGTTTTCGTTTAACTTTAAAAAGTCGCTGTTGCTAATATATATTTCCCCCCTTACTTCTAGCCTTACTTGCACACCTTGCAAAAATTTAGGGAAGCCTTTTATTGTTGCTACGTTGTAGGTGACATCTTCTCCTACAAAACCGTCGCCTCGAGTTGCAGCTTTAACAAACCTTCCATCCTCATAAATTGCAGAAAACGACAGCCCATCAATTTTTAGCTCACATAATATTTCTATTTCATCCTCAATTAAAAACCTCTTTACTTTAGATAAAAACCTCTCCACACCTTCTTCATCATAAGCATTTTCAAGAGAAAGCATAGGTTCTTGATGTTCCACTTTGGAAAATCTCTCATCGGGTGCAGCACCAACACTATCTTGTGTTGCATGAATTTCTGGAAGTTGTTCCTTTATCTCAGTTAACTTTCGCTTTAGCTCGTCATATTTAGTATCAGTGATTTCCGGCTTGTTTTTTTGGTGGTATAAGACATCATGATAATCTATTTGCATTTGCAATTTAGCAAGTTCTCGTCTCAAATTTTTCAAATTAATCATATACAATTATCTCCCAACACTGGAACTAGTGCACAAATATGGAATCATATTAATTTTCTCGTCAAGCTGTGAATTTTCATGAATTTAATGCATAGTAGAGGTAAAGTACTAGAAAATCAATAGAAGCCGCAGATGATTGAAAGTAGGAGCGATATATTTATTTGCAACCAGTAACTAGAATTACTTATTATAACTTTGGAGTATATAAAATTTCATATGATAATATTGATAACAAATGATGATGGTTTTGAAAGTGAAGGAATAAAATTACTCAAAGAGATTGCACAAAATTTTACATCAGAAATATGGGTAGTGGCACCAGATACTGACAGAAGTGGAGCAGCAAGATCTCTTGACTACCCAATAAATCAATCTATTAAAGTAAACCAACGTAGTAAAAAGGAATTCAGTGTGTCTGGTACCCCTGCAGATTGTGTCATTATTGCGCTGAATAAGATCATGGATAAAAAGCCAGATTTAATATTATCTGGAGTAAATATTGGATCAAACGTTGGAGACGATGTTTGTTATTCAGGAACAATTGGTGCTGTTATGGAAGGCGCTGCAAGATCTATACCTTCTATTGCGCTAAGCCAAGTATATCATAGCGGGATAAACTGGCACAATACAAAGGTTTTTGCACCAAAGGTTATTGCTAAACTAGTTGAAATTGGCTGGCCTAAAAATATAGCGATGAGTATAAATCTTCCTGCTGTGGAAAAAGTAAAAGGAATAGAGTTTGTTGAGCAAGGTGAATATAACATTGATGGAGATTTAACCTTTACTGAAAACTCAGATGGCTCTTTAAGTTTAAACTGGTCTCGAGAACACTCAGGTAGTGGTAGTGTAGGTAGAATCAAAGAAGGATTTATCACTATTACACCAATAAAATTAGATTTTACAGATTATGATACGTTGAATGCTATGAAAAATTCTCACGCAGACAAATTTTTTCCATAGTTAATTGAAAAAACGTTTGCAAATCTTTTATTAGCCGAATAATATGTGGCTATTAGACATAATACCTCCTGCTTCGCACCTTTTTAGGTGCGAATTGAGGTTGTGATTAGGGTTTTAGATTCAAAACTTTGGTATCTATTTAGGAACGTGGTTAATTTGCAAATATTGAAGCAAAAGTGGTGTCATTTAGGTAGCTGACATACAACTGTACGAACGTTGGATTTGAAGCCTACCACGAGGGTGTCATCCAAGTAGCCTTTTCTTGTCATCCCAACCCCATGACGTCATTCCAGCACCCCTCCTCCTGTCATCCCAGTGTCTCCTTCTCTTGTCATCCCAGTGCGTGACACTGGGATGGCTTTGTTGCATCGCTATCTATGATGGATTAAAGATAAAAAAGATGGAGAATATCAGTAGCTTATTATTCTAGCATTTATAGTAAGGACAGTCAGTGAGTGCCTAA
>JAITUS010000040.1 GCA_031286185.1 Rickettsiales bacterium | reverse complement strand
TCCGCATAGACACCTCATTATTAATCTATGCTTATTTTACCTCATCTCTTCGAGATTTTAAACAGGTTCTAACAATTTTGCTTATTTAAACGTTTTCTGCCGCTCCACTGAACAGATACAAAAAAGGCAAAAGAAATCTTGGCCATTGTCTATTTTCAGTATTGGCGTTTTTTAAAAGTCTTAAACGCTGCAATTTAGCGACTTTTAAACTGCAACAGACCCTTAGCTTTAACGCTAAGAAATTTACTAAGCAGAAAAAAAAGGCAAAAGAACCCCGTGGTAGAAGTTGCTCACTCTCTAATCCTGCAAATTGGCGTACTATACTGCTTAAACGACTTATAAGCGTGTTTCAGCTTGTATAGGAAAAAACCTAGAAGTCTAGGTAAAATTAACAAAGACATAAGGTGCACATAGTGCAAAAAATTAAATATAAGACGCCAACTACGTAATACTCTTGTCGTTTAATCTGCAAAGATGAAGATAACTGAATACCTCCAATGTTATGATAAAGGGACTGGCGGAGATTGTCAAGTAGTTTTTTCGTACATGTCAAAGCTGGTTTGACATGTGAAGAGTCTATTGACACTGAGTATAATCTGGAGTAGTGGTAAATAGCAATGTTTAAAAGTATTTTCATATTTAGTTTTTTTACGGCTATTTCAAGAATCTCAGGGCTAATAAGGGATATATTAATTGCCATGGTTGTCGGGGCAACCTCTCTTGCAGATGTATTTTTTTCTTCGTTTCGTTTTGCTAATCTATTTCGAGCGTTTTTTGCAGAGGGAGCGTTTACTACCTCTTTTATACCGTTATATTCAGCAGAATCACGTGATAGTAAAAAGGCATTTAGCTTTGCAAGTAGTGTAATATCTCTCACGTTTATTGTTTTATTGATTTTTTGCCTTATTACGCAAACTTTCTTTCCTTATATGATTCAAGTATTTACTCCTGGATTTGACCAAAGCAAACTTACCCTCACTGTGACTTTATCAAGAATTATGATGCCTTACATAATTTTTATTTCAATAGCATCACTTATTGGAGGAATGCTGCAAGTAAAGCAACATTTTGCTTCAACAGCCATTGCACCGATCATTTTGAATCTCTGTTTAATTGCTAGTTTGTTTGTGCCTTACATAAAAACACCGGCCCACAATCTCTCCATAGCCGTCCTGATTGGAGGGATTTTTCAACTATTGTTGATGCTGTTTAGTGCATACAAACTAAAGGCTGCATTTTTTTTTAGCATAAAATTGAATAATGAAGTAAAGTTGTTTTTTAAGCGTGTAATACCAGCAATTATCAACAACTGTGTAACTCAGATAAGCCTATGGATTGATACAATTATGGCCAGTTTTATACCAAATGCAGTGTCTTATATATATTATGCTGATAGACTAAATCAACTACCGCAAGGAGTAATTGGTACTGCAATTGGTACAGTGCTTCTTCCTTTAACCTCAAAACAAGTAAATGATAATGAAAGTATAGCCAAAATACAAAGCAAAGCTCTCAGTGTAGGATTAATATTAATTATGCCAACAACTGCCGCTTTTATTATTATTCCTGAAATAATTTTACTTACGCTTTTTTCTTACGGCAAGTTTGATCACTATGCAGTGCAGCAGACTGCTCCTACGTTGATAGCGCTTTCTCTTTCTTTACCTGCATTTATTATAAATAAAGCATTGCTACCCACGTTTTTTGCTAAGGGCAATTTAAAAATACCAACTATATTCTCACTAATGTGCCTTGGAATCAATGTGGTGCTAAACCTCTTGTTAATGCACAAATATCAGCACACAGGAATTGCTATCGCTACTTCCATTTCCACTTGGATAAATTCTATTCTACTAATTAATTATCTAACAATAAATAAAATGTATAAGATTAGCCAAGTATTACTATTAAATATCGTAAAAATTCTTATCGCAACGTTGGTCATGTCAATAGTTCTTTATGTTTCTAGTTCCTTATCAGCAGGGCTATTTCTCGATAAAATATTTGCTCGTGTTATCCATTTAGCAGCGCTAATATTTTTAAGTGTCGTTGTTTATTTTGGTACTCTTTATTTAATGTTTATGGGCGATTTTAAGTATATAAAACTATGAGATTTTCTATATACACAATATTATCAATCTCTTTGGTGTTAATCCTTTTGCACGTTGCTGCAACTTTCAAGGACTGGAATGGCTACAAGGAGCACATTGTGCAAAAATTAGAAAATATATACAACGCTAAAGTACGCATTGGAGGAAAAGTCAAAGTTTCACTAATTACTCCAAAGCTCACTATTTATAACGTGTACATTCAATGCAACAGCAATAAAGAGCAAAAATTATTGGACTTGATTAGTATAAATAAAATTGAAGTAAAGCCGTCTCTTCTATCGTTGTTTTTGCTTTCGCTACAACCCAAGTCAATTACATTATTTGGTATGAAAAGCAGTAAAGAAAATTTTGTTAATATTACAAATGAGAAAGCCAGTAAGGTTGATATAATAATAAAAGACAGCCAAGTAAGTTTAAACAACAACTTCGTTGATTATAGCAATATTGTTAACATAAAAGAGATTGCTATTAAGAGAAATGGGCAATTCTCTGGCGAAGTGAAGGTAGGTGATAATAATTATGATTTTTCAGGAAAGGTTGATATTACAAAAAAGAATGTACACATTAATGTCGAATCAAACTTTATGAAGTTGCTATTTACAGGCAACAGAAATCAAGAAGGGCTCAAGGGCAAGCTAACACTGACAATTAATAACAGTTCTGATTTTGTAAGTGATCTAGCAAAGATTATCAATCTTAGCTTTCTTGCTTACGCTATCCCTAGTGAAAATATCGAGATATCGTCTAACATCAACCTCAATGAAGATGAGTTTGCAGCAACTGATTTGAGAATCGATTCCAAAAGCATGCAAGCCAGCGGTACAATACGAAATGATAGAAAAAATAATCACACTAACGTCAATATTAGCTTCAGTAAAGTTGATTTGGATTCTATACAAAATGACTCACGAAAAACAACGGAGATAAAGGATCTCCTAGAATGTTTTAGAGATGTTGTGCCAAAAAACTTGAGCCTAGACTTTAATATGGAGGTTTCAAATATTCAATACCAAAACAGGGTATTGGATAAATCTCACGCTATGTTAAAATTCGCTGATGGCGAAGTGAAAGTTGATACACTACTTCAATTTTCTGGAGCCAATAACATGTCTCACCTATCAGGAAAAGTCTCAAATAATGGTACCTTATCTGAATTTAATGGTGATTTATTGGTAAAAGGGGATAATTTCAAGTCGTTTATTTCATGCTTTTTCCCTTCTATAAAGATAAAAGAAAGCGAAAAAAATCAATTTACAATAAGTTCCAAATTACACTTTGCGCCCAGGATATTGTCTATTTCAGACATTAGGTTGCTGAATGATAAAGAATTTTTGCAGGGATCAATTAAAGTAAGTCACACGAAAAAACGTAATGTAATTGGTGGCGGATTTAGTGTACATAATCTTAACGCGGACAAGTACGATTATTCATTACTCAGTAGTTTATCTAAAATGAAATGGTTGAAAAATCCGAAGTATGATGTAAATATAGAACCCAGTGTTAGTGATTTTACGCTAAATGATACAAAAATTGAAGACTTGGGTTTTTCGTTGAAGATAGAAAAGGGTAAGCTAGTTGCAGATAAGGTAAAGCTATCGGGAGAAGGTTTTGATATCACCGGTGACATAAAAATATTAGTGGACAAAAAATACATTAAGCCTTTGTTAGATGTGAACCTTACGGGCAATAAATTTAATGGCAGTATCTTAAAATTACCGAATTTAATAGAGGTGAAAAGAGATTCAAAAAGCAAGATAAACCAGATTCAATGGTCAGCAAAGCAGCTTGATTTTTTAGACGACAAAAAAGACTTTGATGCAAATGTGCAAATTAATGTTGCAGAACTTAAGGATGAGCAGGATATTTTGAAGGACTTTAATTTGAATGCAGTGATGATAAATAACATCATTACTGTTAAAAAAGTGGATTATGCACTAGGGCATGGACAAGTGTCTTTTCAGGGTTATTTAAGGCCAAATTCAATGTATATAAAATTTTTCATAGCAAATTTGGACACTAAAAGGGTTGGCAAGGTTATAGGAGTTAATAATGTAAATGGTCAGATAAGCTTAAATGGCGCAATTAAAGCTCAAGGAAAGAGCTTTAATGATTGGGCTAATAACTCGTCAGGGGAAATTAATTTGCAAACACGAGGAATAGAATTTACTAACGTGGATTTTAATTCGTTCATTACTAATTTACTAAGCAGTAAAAATAAATCTGAAGTTTCCACGCTTGCTAACGTTGGTATATATAATGGCAGTACATTTTTTGAAAATGTCAGCGGAAAAGCAAGCATTAAAAATGGTATATGCTCAACTAGTTTACAATTTGGAATTAATCAAGCGTCAGGGTCTACTTCTTCTAATCTAACCTTATCTAACTTCACTTTAGTTTCTTTATCCAGATTTTTCTTCATTCCACCAGGCCGTAGTAGTCCAGTTTATATTGATATGCACTTAGATGGTCCTATTTGGCGTCCTAAGGTGAGTTTTGATGAAGACCAAATATTTACTACCCTGAATAGGAATTAAAAGTATTAAATGTGTTTTGTTGCCCAAATAGCTGTCTAAGCCATGGAACAAAAAAAAACTACTTGACAAATTCTTTCAACTCCCTTATCATAGTAGTGAAGCTATTTATTTATCTTCGCAATCTCTGCAGTAAAAAAAAAAAAAAAAACTTAGGGTATTTAGCGTCTTATGTTTAAATTTTTGCACTATGTGCACCTTATGTCTTTATAAAACTTCTGGTTTTTACCTATACAAGCTCAAATAAGACAGTATAGAACGTCAAATAGACAAGGGCAAATTTGAATACTAGCTGCCTTAGAGTTTTTTTTCCTTTTTTTCCGCTCAGTAAAATTCTTAACGTTTACAGTTTAGGCTATTTGCATTTAAAAGCAGCCGAACCTTAGCGTTGAGAATAAAAACGCCGATATTTGAGGTACATATGAATGTGCGATCCGAATAGTCGTGGTTTTGTGATGGTT
>JAITUS010000023.1 GCA_031286185.1 Rickettsiales bacterium | reverse complement strand
TATAGAGAACGCTGTATTTAAGCTACAAAAACAAATTTACCAAGCTTTGAAATGTTAATTACATGGAGAAGTATGTATGACAAACACCAAATTAGAGAGAAGCCGGATATGGTGAAAGTTACAAGTCCGGTTTTGAAGTCGAGTGGGGAAGGGCGACTTTCCTCACTTAGACAACAATTAGCCACCGACCGGGGTTTCTTTTGCTTTTTTTTTACTTGGTAAATTTCTTAAATATTTTCTTGAATTTTATAGCTAACCAGTGTCAAGCACTGGAATGACACCATTGTTGACTGGCAAAACGGTATCTTTAATTTGTCCTATTACCATTGGGATTTGGTATAAGAGATCTATTTTTTTATAGCAAATATATTGCTTTTCAGAAAAATATTAATAGCATTAAATAAGACTCTGATATTAGTTTTGACTACCTCAGTTCTTTTGTCAGATTAAGTTTTATCTAGCACAATAAATACGATGTTTAATTTTCCAAACACACGGTTAAGGCGTAAACGCTCAAGTAAATGGATTCGCAATTTAACAAGTGAAAGTATTTTATCAGTAAACGACTTGATTTTTCCCCTGTTTGTTCATGATAGAGAAGAAACAACCGAACCAATTTCTGGCTTACCTGACATAAAATGTTACTCAATAGATGGATTGGTTTCCATGGCTCAGGAAACTAAGGGTTTAGGAATTAATGCTATTGCAATTTTCCCTGTAGTTGACAGTAAATTAAAATCTGAAAATGCTGAGGAAGCATACAATCTGGACAATTTAATCTGCAAGGCAATTCGTGCTGTAAAATTAAAGGTGCCGGGCATTGGCATTATCGCAGACGTTGCACTTGATCCATACACCACTCATGGTCATGATGGCATTTTAAAAAGCAATCAGATAGACGTGGAAAACGATGAAACTGTGTCAGTGTTGCTAAAGCAAGCACTTGCTTTAGCAAAAGCAGGATGTGATATAGTTGCTCCTTCCGATATGATGGATGGTAGAATAGGAAAAATAAGAAAAACGTTGGATGACAATGGCTTTCAAGATGTATCAATATTGTCTTATGCAGCGAAATATTGCTCCAGCTTCTATGCACCATTCAGACAAGGTGTTGGTTCATGCGTACCATCCAGTTCTATTGATAAAAGTGGTTATCAAATGGATTATGGAAATGCAAGAGAGGCAATTTGCGAAATCGAAATGGATATAAACGAAGGCGCAGATTTTATTATGATAAAACCAGGTATGCCATACTTGGATGTAATCAAAACAGCAAATGATAAGTTTAATTTTCCGATTTTTGCTTACCAAGTAAGTGGTGAGTACGCAATGATAAAGGCTGCAACAAACAATGGCTGGCTGGATTATGACAAAGTAATTTATGAGTCTTTAATTAGCTTTAAACGCGCAGGTGCGAGCACAATATTCACCTATGCCGCACTTGATGTTGCAAAAGATTTGAGGCAAGAAGCGTAACACGCACTGTAGAAAGTTTACTGTACCCGTTCAACGGAGTGGTAAGATTAGGTAGACAAGATGCTCTAAAAAAGTAATCATATAGTAAAAGTGAGTTTACAACAAATGGTGTCATCCCAGTACTTGACACTGGGATCCAGGAAAAAAAAGAGCATAGATCCGGTAGAAGGCAGCAGAGATTGGTGTCGTGAAAGTGGCTGAAACTGGGATCCAGCAAAATTGATTGTCAGTAAGCACACTGAGCTGATGAGCATAAAAGTAGCTGTTTTACGCTAAAACAAACGTCTTTGACGAGATTGCATAAAAGCTGGATCCCTGTGTCAAGCACTGGGATGACACCCTCGTGGTAGCTCAAATCACGACGTTCGTACAGTTATGTGTCAGCTACTTACATGACACCACTTTTGCTTCAATATTTACCACGCTCCTGAATAGATACAGTTTACTTTTTATCATTCGAGTGTTTAAGAACAGCTTTTGCTAATTCTTTACTAATCCTAGCTACGTTTTGAATTTCAGCCAGGGAAGCTTTGCTTATGTTTTCCACTGAACCAAAATGAGACATCAATGCATTTTTTCTTTTATTACCAATGCCAGTTATTTTGCTTAACGGTGAAACGAAAAGCTGTTTATCGCGCTTTTTTCTATGTGAAGCGACTGCAAAACGATGGGCCTCATTACGCAGCGATTGTAAATAAAGCATGACTTTGCTGTCATTTGCTAGAGTAAACTCTTCTCCGCCCGGCATATAAAATCTCTCATTTCCTGCGTTGCGATAGGGGCCCTTTGCCATGCAAGCAAAAGGAACATTTATATTCAATATTTCTAATACATTTTTTACCATAGAAACATGCCCAGGCCCGCCATCAATCAATAGAAAATCAGGAATTATGTTCTTTATCTTGCCAGAAAAACGTCTGGTTAGCACTTTTCTCATCATTTTATAGTCATCACCTGAAATTTCTTCTTTTATAGTAAATTTTCTGTATTCACTTTTTAAAAAACCTTCCTGCCCTGCAACAATCATCACACCAACTTGTTGATTTCCAGATGTATGGCTATTATCATAAACCTCGATGCGTTTTGGAACATTTGGTAACAAGAAAACTTTGCCAAGCCCTTCAAGTTTTTCCAGACTGTTTTTATAATCAGTAAGCTTCTGCTCCAAGCTATGCCGAGAATTATCATAAACGAATTGCAACAAACTATGTTCTTTTTTATTTTTTGCATGCAAAACTTTTATTGGTTTTTGAGTAACATTACATAGTGCCTGCTCAACGATTCCCTTGCCTGTAACAAAACCAGGAACATAAATTTGTGCTGGAGGTATGTTAGCTGAATTATACAAATTGATCAAAAAGGTGGATAAAATTTCATCATCTGGATGATCATTGCAGTTTTCGACAAAGTAAGGAGTACTTCCATAGTTGTCTTTATTTCTGAACGATAGCACACCAATGCATGCCAGATCCTCTTCACGTACAATGCTGAAAAAGTCTGCATCTTTTTCAAAAGAAAAATCCGTTCGCTGCATTTGAATTTGCTCAAGAAATTTTATCCGATCTCTATATACAGCAGCAAGCTCATAATTTTTTTCACTGCTGCACTTTCTCATCGTGGAAAGTAATTGTTCTTTTACTTCCTTATTTCTTCCAAGCAATGTATCTCGTGCTTGTTTTACTGATTGGCAGTAATCACCTTTCGTGATTTTATTTACGCACGGTGCTGAGCAGCGCTTAACTTGATACTCAAGACATGGTCTTTTTGTTGAGGAGAAATATCGATCTGAACATACTCTCAAAAGGAAAGCTTTTTGCAATGACAATATAGTCTGCTTAACAGCATCGGCAGATGGAAAGGGACCATAATAGTGAAACTCATCCTTTTTAAATTTGCCTCTGTATCGTGCTATTCTTGGGTAGTCGTGTTTGGAAATTGTTATATAAGGATAAGATTTTCCATCCTTGAGCACAATATTATAAGATGGCTTCAATGATTTTATTAACTGCGCCTCAAGAAGCAGTGCATCCACTTCATTTTCAGTTAGAAAGGTCTTAATCTCAACAACTTGTGAGAGCATAACTTTGATTCGTTCAGAAAGGTTTTCATATCGAAGGTAGCTAGATAACCTCGATTTTAAGTTTTTTGCTTTTCCAACGTATAAAACCTTATCCTTATCTCCTATCATCTTATACACGCCACAAGACTGTGGAGATAACTCGATTTGTTTTTTTATCGCCTGAACATTTATGACATGGCCCATTGTTTAACTTGTATGAGGCTAAAATCTGCTACTAAATGAAAGATGGAAACAACACTTGCAAGCAAAGACAACCTATTTCTTCTCAGCTTATCAGAATCGCAGTTGATCTTTACACTGTCCATAAATTGGTTGATAAATGGAGCAAAACCAGTAAGTTCATCAAGTGCTGTATTGAAGTAACCATTTTTTATTGCTTGTTTAATGCTTTTACAAACAGCTATAGCACAATTTGATAGTGCTATTTCTTTACTATCAATCAAAAACTTCTCATTATAAGATGCACCGTAAGTAGTGTTGTCATTTTTTTCTGCTTTGTTAACTATGTTACTGACCCTTTTATAAGTGCTCAGAACCTGTTCGCCTTCAGGCGTACTAAGATAATGGTCTAATACAACAGTTTGCTTTTCTGCTGTCAGCAGATCATTAATATCAGTTTTATATAATATTGAACTTACAACATCTTGCCTTATACCCCTATTCCTTAAAATAACCTTGAATCTTTCCAGGAAGAATTTAAGCACTAGTTCTGAGATTTTTTCCTTACTCGGCTTATTAGATTGACCAAATGATGTTACATCCTCAGTAAATGTAAGTTTTGAATATAAAGACACTGACTTATCTATCAATAGCTTAACTGGAACATGCAAATTATTTTCAAGTATTGTTCTAATCACACCAATTGTCATTCTTCGCAGACCAAACTGATCATATGAACCAGAGATCTTTTCACCTGCTGCAATCAAACCAACTAAACTATCTACTTTATCGGCAATGGCTACAGCAATTGCCGCAGGAGATTTAGGACATTCTTGCTCTGATCCGATCGGCTTATAATGCTCAGTTATAGCTTCCACTATTTCTTCATCCTCTTGAAAGTAAGAAGCATAATATCCACCCATTGTTCCTTGCAACTCTGGAAACTCTTTTACTATCGACGTTGCAAGATCTGCCTTTGCTAAATATGCAGCACGCTCAACTTTAATTAGTGAAGCACGCGGAACATATATGGCTATATATTTCAATAGAGCTATAATGCGCTTTACTTTTTCTCCAACGCTACCAAGAGAAGCATGAAACAATATCGAATCTAATTTCTTGACATAATAATCCAGATTTTTCTTTTTATCCTGAGATATCAAAAACTGGGCATCAGCAAGACGTACTTCCAATATTCTTTCATGCCCCTTGACAACTTCGTCATTGTTAACGTTGACAAGAGTGACAAAGTGTGAAATTCTTTGTCCATTGCTTAAAGCAAGGTATTTTTGCTGCGTATTAATTATGCTAAGAACTACTTCCTTCGGTAGTCCAGATGACTTTTCTTGATTCACTTTGCCAAACAGCACAATCGGCCATTCTATAAGCCCCGTTAATTCATTCAGTAAATAATCATTTTCTTCGAGTTGTAAACTCTGCCCTTTTGTGAATTTATCGATCTGATCCAGTATAAATTGCTTTCTTTTATCTGACTGGAAAATGACATTGTTTTTTTCTAGCAATGCAAAGTAGTCTTTAGGTGTTCCAGCAGTGAGTGCCGTACCACTTGAGAGAAACCTATGGCCATACGTTACGTTGCATGCTGTGATTCCTGCAAAAGATATAGGTATTATCTCATCATTCAAAATGCATAGAATGTTTTTAATTGGCCTAACCCATCTTTCTTTTCCTTCACTCCACCTCATGCTTTTTTGCCAAGAGAAATTTTTCAACATCTCCTCTAGTAGATTTTTGAGAAACTCTTGGACATTAAACGAGCAAACATCCTTTTTGATGAAGTGAAAGTCTCCATTATTTATTCTACGAACGAATAAATCTGTCTCACTTTTTCCATTTTTCCTTAAAAAACCTTCGACAGCACTTTTTGGTGCGTTAACATTTGGTCCTTTAATTTCGTTATTAGAACCCTTTAGTCCCGAAATGCTCATACTGTCAACAAAAAGAGTAATGCGGCGTGCCGTTATAAAAACCTCTATAGATGCAAATTTCACATTGTTTTTATTGAAAGCATTAGCAACATAACTCTTAACTTGAGCTACAGCTGAATTTTGCATTCTCGGTGGTATTTCTTCTGAAAGGCATTCAAATAATAATTGTGACGACATATGTTACTTACTCATATATAACTCACAACATTTTTTTGTCAGCTCTCTAACTCTACCAATATACACTGTGCGCTCATTCACACCAAGCACACCTCTTGCATCAAGCAGATTAAGTAGGTGGCTAGTTTTAATGCATTGGTCATAAGCTGCTACTGGTAATTCTTTTACAATAAGAAATTTACATAGTTTTTCTGTGTCCTCAAACTGCTGCTGTACTACTTTAGTATCATAATAATCAAGCGCCAGGTGAGAAAATTCGTATTCTCTTTGTTTAAAAATGTCTCCATAAGTTACGCCGCTGTCATTCCAAATTATATCGTAAACATTATCCACACCCTGTATGCACATTGCTAAGCGCTCTAACCCATATGCCACCTCGCCAGGAATTATTTTGCAGTCAATACCTCCTACTTGCTGTATATAAGTAAGTTGTGCTACTTCCATTCCGTTGCATGTAACTTCCCACCCAAGCCCTGATGCACCAACACTTGGGTTTTTCCAATCATCTTCAATAAATTTAATATCATACTTCTCCGTGGATATGCCAAGAGCCTTTAAGCTACTTAAGTAAACATCCTGCAGATTATTACCAGAAGGTTTGATTATAACTTGGTATTGATGGTGTTGATATAAGCGATTAGGGTTATCACCATAGCGCCCATCTGCTGGCCTAATTACAGGTTGTAGATACGCAATCTTTGTTGGTTTTGCGTCAATTACTGACATGATTGTTGCAGGATGCAGCGTTCCAGCCCCAACTTCAGATGTGTGCGGATGGAGTATAGTACATCCTTCACCAGCCCAAAAATCTTGCAATCCCTTTATTATACTTTGTAGGTTCACGTAAACTGCACACTTTTTATACTGAATATATAAGCAAATAGGTACTATTCAATATTTATTTTTTTTATAGTGTTATGCAAGTAGTCACTCAAGACTACCGAATTTTCTTTCACATACTGAATTATGCTCTTGTTTAGGACAATTGCGTTATGCATAGTTAAATCGCAGAATATAAATGCAGTCAAATACAGCAAAATTACTGCATAAAACGTATGGAAAATCCCCTCAAATGTAATTGATATTGCATTGTTATAACTGAGCTGTATCGAACTTATTGGCCAAGGTTTTATCACTTCCACAATATTAAAAAATGCATAAGGTATAATAAAGAAAAAGAACAAGTGCATGAAATCATTAAACCAAAACGGACATTGAAGTATCTGCTTACATATGCTTCCATAGAGTTTACTTACAGCATGATAAATTGACATTATTGCTGGCATTGAAAACGCAACAGTCAGCACTTGCCCTGACGCTATTTGTATTACTATATTCTCACCACTGTTTGCTGAAGGGTCTTGAGTATGAAAAATGGATATTCCAACTAATTGTAGTACTAATATAACTATTGCCAACTTCACAAAAATAGCAGCCACAACTATGCCAGAATTTGGCATTTTATATAGTATAAAATCTCCTCCGTATACGAGAACTAATATAATATCGATAACAAATAATATTAAAAAAGAAGACCAATAGTTCTGCCAACCTGGTAAGTACCCTATTCCTAAAAAAGAGCTCACTATTTTAGCAGGAAAAACTTTGCCCAATGTCTTTTCCAGGGCTGTCCAAAAAATCTCCATGTCTCAAGTAATATTTAGCTAATAGAGTTATACTTTATTGTAACAGACTTATCAATAGTTCAAGACAAATAAAGCAAACATATATCCTCCACAAAATCTTTCCATTGAGAGGAATGCTACTTTAGCTAAAACATGTTTTTAAATTTTTGCCAAAACCCTAGTTTATTATCATTAACCTTTGTGAATGCTATATTTAAACTATATTGCGGATCACTCGGCGCATCATGTCTAATGTTAAGTGTTGAAGTTTTATTATAAGCACAAACATCATCATATGATAACTCCGTTGTGTGGCACTTTATATGCTCTTGCTTATCATACACTAGATCATCTGATTTCCCTTCTAGTTCTACAAATTCAGCTTTTTTCTGACAGTTTTTTATTTTTATTAAATCCTTATCCAGCGATATTGAAACAGGCAGCATATTCCCAGCATATTCTTTAGCTAAAAGTTCACTTTGAGGGTATATTTTTATCTCCCTACCATAATGCGAGTCCATAAAATTGTCAGCGTAGAACTTATCTCCGGCATGTATGCACTTGTCAGCTGCATAAGGTACACCGTTGTAACTGCATTGAACTTTATAGTCTCCTGCCCCGTTATTGTGAAAAAAATCATGAATGGTAGTGTAACTACCAGCAGCATCGTTTATATAATCCATCGCCTAATTCCTAAAACCTTTAACTTATTATAGCATGCGCAATCACATCAATCAACTAGAAAACTTCTTCCCACTGCTTTCCAGCAGGTACCTAGGGAGCGTATTGATAAGATTGTGACTTTCGTGCCTCCCAGTTTTTCACATACTGCTGAACTAATTCAGGATATTCTTTAATAATTAATAGATTCTCAGCGTTCCCTTTTTCGGCTGTTTTACTGAGGTTAAATGACCCTGTGATGACTTTTTGATTATCGACAATTATTACCTTATTATGGGCGATTTTTGGCTTATCATCAATCCAAACTGGTATTCTGCTTGCAAACAATTCATTTATAACACTATGTTTCGAGTAAAGTTGCGATTTATCTAAAATGACTTTAACATCAACACCACGCTCCTTAGCATTAATCAAAGCATTTGCAATCGCTTTAAGAGTAAATGTATATTCTTGAACTAAGATGGATTCTTTAGACTGGTTTATCTCGCTGATTATCGGCACAGCACAGTCTTCTTCAGGCGAGAAGCAGACCGTAGCTTTTGGGCAGGGCGAAAATATAGGGCCTGCATAGTAATACAGAGAAAAACACAACAACAAAAGTAAAAGGTACAAAAGCCTCACAACCCACACCTGAACGTATGGTGATAGGCTACATCATAGTTTGATCATCTGTCAATAGACCCCTCGCACATCAAATCAGCTTTGGCATGCGCGAAAAATCCCTTGACAAATCTCACCTAAAAAGGACACATTTTAAACTTCTTTGTTGAAATAAAAGAGCTGTTTTTTTGCTGTACTTTATGGGTAATTTAATGGTAAAAATTTTAGGGAGAAATTTTGTACAATAGTCACTGACATTTTTCCTTAAGTTGACGCCATTGAGCGTTCAGTTTCACCTTCCCTTGTAAAATATTTTAGCTCTAATATCTTACGTTATGAAGATACAAGCTAATATTATCCAAATCAGCATGTTTACGATTACTTAATCACTGACATGATACATTAAGTAATTATATATGGAGGGAATATGGATACTAAAATAAGTTATGCAGGGATTTTGAGGCGAGCTTTAGCATACGTGATTGATAGCGTTTTATGGACAATAATAGCACTTAATTTTAGTTTTTCTTTATTTCAGCCTCCCTCGTCATTAGAGTATCTGCCCAGTGGAGCGGCAGAAAACGGTTAAATAAGCAAAATTGTTAGAATAAAGTGGGCTAAATAAGATGTAATGTGGTTGATTTGTTAACACTTTGCACGCTTTTAGGCGAAAAATAGATCAT
>JAITUS010000098.1 GCA_031286185.1 Rickettsiales bacterium | reverse complement strand
CCACTGACAACCACTTTTTAAGACGTACAACACTCCACAAAATACATCATACAAATCAAGTTTTTTTGGTTTTATTTTCTGCTTGCTACTCTCCAGAATTGGCCTGATTTTTTCAAATTGCTCTCGACTTATACTGTTTGGATAACTTTTCCGCATAGACACCTCATTATTAATCTATGCTTATTTTATCTCATCTCTTCGAGATTTTAAACAGGTTCTTAGAAAGAGACACTTCCTGTGCTGATGTATCAGAAATTTTATACTTTGCGGGCGTAGCTCAGTTGGTAGAGTGTCAGTTTGTGGGTCGCCAATTTGATCCTGGTCGCTTGTCCCACTAAAATTTTTAGCCCTACAGAAATATAAGCGTGAGCATGCTTTATACATACTCACTTAGTGTATCTGTTTAGGAGCATGGCCAATGTACAAATATTGAAGCTAAAGTGGTGTCATGTAAGGATTTAGAAAATATTACTAAAGCAAACCACAGTACCTTAAAAAAGCATGTATCTAATCTTGTAAAGAGTAATCACATTATCCAGCGTGGAAAAGGCAGAACAACTTGGTATGTAGCTCAATAAGATATATATTCATTTTGAATTGTAGAGAGGTCTAAGCTATGCTTACAAGGATGACAAAGTTTCAAAAAAAGCCTAATATAACATAAAAAGCTTTATGAAAATCAGAGTTGGAGTAATAGGCTGCTTAGGCAGAATGGGCAAAAAAATACTCAGCGAATTGACCACAAATACCAAAGTAGAGGTAGCAGGTGCTGTTGCCCGTGCAGATAGTAAATACGTAGGCTTAGATATAGGGCAAATTATAGGCCACAGCTTCAATTTAGGAATCAAAGTTACAAGTTCTATTAGTGACGTGTTTGAGTCATCCGATGTTGTAATAGATTTTACAACTAAAGAATGTATGTTAGACTGCCTTAAGGCGGCTGTGAAATTTAAAAAACCGCTAGTTAGTGGTACAACTGGAATAGAAAGTATCGATTTAAAAGAGTATGCTGCTGAGGTTCCGATATTATGGTCGGCAAATATGAGCGTTGGAGTTAATGTATTGTTGAAATTGGTAAAAAAAGCTGCTGAGCTTTTGGATAATGAATATGACGCTGAAATTTTGGAAATGCACCATAACTTAAAAAAAGATTCGCCATCTGGAACAGCTATAGAACTTGGTAAAGCAATTGCTAGCGCTTCAAAAAAGGATTTCGAGCTCAATCAATATTTACACAGTAGTTTGAACATAAGAAAGAAGGGGGGTATAGGTTTTGCAGTATCTCGTGGAGGTGGAGTGATAGGAGACCATAGTGTAATGTTTGTTAATTCTGATGAACGGATAGAATTAAATCACAAAGCAATCAATCGCACAACATTTGCTAAAGGGGCTGTTCAAGCAGCAATATGGCTATATGAAAACAAAAGAGGAACACCAGGACTCTATTCAATGCAGGACATGATATGAACGATACACGTGCCTCTGTTAAAAATTTAAACCTCTGGTATGGCTCTAAGCAAGTTTTATTCGATATAAATTTGGATATTTATAAAAGAAAAGTTACTACTTTTATCGGGCCATCTGGGTGTGGTAAATCAACCTTTTTGCGCTGTTTTAATCGCATGAATGATTATGTACCAGGGTGCAAAGCTGTTGGTGAGTTGGTTATCAACGGGCTAGGTAATATATATTCACGTGATATGGATGTTGTGCTACTTAGAGCAAAAGTTGGCATGGTATTTCAAAAGCCCAATCCTTTTCCAAAGTCAATATATGATAACGTTGCTTATGGACCAAAATTGCATGGCATGGTGAAGAATAAGCAAAAATTAGATGAAATGGTGGAAAATAGTTTAACTAAGGTCGGTTTATGGGAAGAGTTGAAAGATAGATTGGAGAATAGCGCATTGGATTTATCTGGTGGCCAACAACAGAGATTATGCATTGCCCGTGCAATTGCAGTGAAGCCAACTATTTTATTAATGGATGAACCGTGCTCTGCTCTTGATCCAATGGCAACCAATGCAATCGAAACCCTTATACAAGAACTAAAATTAAGATTTACCATAATTATGGTAACTCATTCGATGAAACAAGCTAAAAAGCTATCTGATGGCGTAATCTTCTTTTGTAATGGCAAGATTGTTGAATCTGGAAGTGTTCAAGAAATATTCGAAGATGCTCAATCTCCCTTAACGAAAGAGTATATTCTGGATCATTAAATTCCGCTATGCACGAGAACTTTACTCCCAATAGCCTCGCTGGCAATAACACGGCTTTCAAAATCAATATTGATTATGTCGGATAGTGAGTTAACATCAGCGTAACCATCAAAACTTTCTACCGTTGACTTCACCACCTTTACTATCTCTAAAAAACTGATTTGTGACTTCAAAAATTTATTAACAGCTATTTCATTTGCAGCATTGAGAACAATACTACTTGTTTGTGGAGCAGAAGAATTCAGCACTTCCATGCTAAGCTTTAGCGCGGGAAAGCTCCTATGATCAGGTTCTTGAAAGGTCAATTTTTTTTGCTTTGTTAAATCTAATTTATGATTTAAAGCTAACCTTTTTGGCCAAGATAGAGCATATGAGATGGGAATTGCCATGTCAGTCTCCGCAAGCACAGCAAAGTTAAAACCATCCTTGTAAACTACAACTCCATGTATTATCGATTCAGGGTGCACTACTGCCTCAATTCTATTTGGGCTAATATTAAACAAATTATGTGCTTCTATTATCTCTAGCGCTTTATTCATCATTGTTGCACTATCAACCGAGATTTTCTTTCCCATATTCCAAGTAGGGTGACTTAGCGCCTGATTTGCCACAACATTTCTTAATTGCTCAAGGCTACAATTTAGAAATGGTCCACCAGAAGCAGTGAGTATAATCTTTTCTACGCATCTATCGTCACTTTGCAAAACTTGAAAAATTGCGTTGTGTTCAGAGTCAATAGGAATTATCTGTACATTTTTCTCTTTAGCTTTCTTAAGTAGTAATTTTCCACCACAAACAATACTTTCTTTGTTTGCTAGTGCAATGATTTTGGTACCACTCTCCATAACCTGCATAACTGGCTCAAGGCCTGCAATGCCAACTATTGCAACAACTGAGAGATCGACGGGCAAAGAAGCAACATTTGCTAAACCTTCAGTGCCAACTTCTATTTTGACGTTTGTACCAAGTAGACTTTCTTTTAAACCTTTATAAAACCTTTTATCAGAGATAGCAACATATTTTGCATCTAGCAGTTTTGCTTGATACGCCAGTAGAGCAAAATTCGAGTGGGCACTGAGTGCTTCTACCTGGTATTCTTCTTTTCTCTTCAGTAGTAAATCTACAGTCTTTTTTCCAATACTTCCTGTTGATCCTAAAACTGAAACCTTTTTCACTAAAACGAACTCATGTTAATCAAACGAGCTAAACCTATTCTCACCTGTTATTTAGCAGTTTCTGGACTTAACCACCAAGCTCATGTCCATGGTCATCGCCAACAGATGGTGAAGGACCGGGCGAAAAAGACTGACCATGATAATCACCTGCATCATGCATG
The DNA here is from genome assembly GCA_031286185.1 of Rickettsiales bacterium. GTDB lineage: Bacteria > Pseudomonadota > Alphaproteobacteria > Rickettsiales > Anaplasmataceae > Wolbachia. The sequence goes on along the minus strand of JAITUS010000098.1, from coordinate 3,654 downwards.
TCATGTAAACCTTCAGCGCTGTGAGCCATTTCGTTGCTAGCATGGGGATAATCGTCCGGATGAGGTCCCCCATCACCGTGACCCATATCCATCCCTTCCGATGGTATATCTTCCCCACCTCCACCACCTGAAAAATATTCCGCAAGGCTTTCAAGAAACTTTATGCCAAACATATTACCTGATTTACCGAACAACGTTACTAAGCTACTACCATTTACCAAACCTTCAAACACATTACAGTAAGCAGGAATTGCTCCTTCATGAAAGTTGAACAACCATTTCATTCCATCCACAATTGTTGCAACAGAGTCACTATGACCAAGACCAAAGCCACTTTTTTCTCCTTGGTGCTCTTGGTGTTGTTGTTGAGCTTGCCACTCTGCAATATTTGGACCTTGAGCTTCAGTCATAAACTTTTGTTCTAAACCTTAGATTACTATTTTACCACAAATATCGAAAAATATCAATAGGGCTACCATTTTCTGAACGACAACACGCTTTTAAGCGCTTATTGATGAGACTAGCGAAACGGTTTTACGATAACCGCAATAATTATAACTATTATCAATACTGTAACAACTTCATTTACAATACGGAAATAAACATGATTTTTCCTATTTAAGCCCATTGCAAAGTTTTTCCTGTGCCTTGCAAGTAGTCCATGAACAGCAAACATAAAGAATAATGCTAGTGCTTTTATATGAAACCATCCTTCGCGGTATGCCTCTCTCATAACCATTAATGTGATGCCAAAACCAAGCGAAAAGAGCATTGCAGGGTTTATGATAAATCTTAAAAGTCTTTTCTCCATTATTTGGAGTAAGCTATCGTTTTCCGATCCTGGCTTTACAGCTACGTGGTAGACGTAAAGCCTCGGTAAATAGAGCATACCTGCCATCCACATGATGACAGAGATAACGTGAAAAGCTTCGAGCCAGTGGTAATAATCCATTACAAAACGTTGAAATTTCTGATATTATCTAAGTTTAACGAAAAAGAAATAGATATGAAAGCGGAAAATTTCACTAAAGAACAGGTGATTGGATTCTACAGGAAAATGCTACTCATACGCAGATTTGAGGAGAAAGCAGGACAATTGTATGGAATGGGCTTAATAGGCGGATTCTGTCACCTATCGATAGGACAAGAGGCAGTTGCAGTTGGAACGCAAGCTGCGTCAAAGTCCGGTGATGCTTTTATCACAAGTTATAGAGACCACGGGTTAATGCTGGCATGTGGCTCTGATCCAAACGTTGTGATGGCAGAACTGACCGGTAAAGAAACGGGATGCTCAAAAGGTAAAGGTGGTTCGATGCATATCTTTGATATTGAAAAAAAATTTTTTGGTGGGCATGGAATAGTGGGTGCACAGGTTCCAATTGGCACAGGGATAGCATTTGCTAATAAATATAAGAAAAAAGACAACGTGGTATTCACGTATTTTGGCGACGGTGCTACGAATCAAGGGCAAACATATGAATCATTCAATATGGCAGCTTTATGGAAGTTACCTGTGGTTTATATTATAGAGAATAACGGATATGCCATGGGTACTTCTGTAGAAAGATCAACTTTAGTAACTGAGTTATATAGGAGAGGAGAGAGTTTTGGCATTTCTGGAAAGCAAGTTGATGGAATGGATTTCTTCTCTGTTTATGAGGAGACAAGTGAGGCAGCTAAGTACGTGCGTAGCGGAAAAGGGCCTATCCTGCTTGAAATGAAGACATATCGATATCGCGGTCATTCAATGTCAGACCCTGCAACTTATCGTTCAAAAGAAGAAGTTGAAGATATGAAGCAAAACCACGATCCTATAAGCACTTTGAAGAAGTACATGGTAGATAATAAGATTGCTTCAGAGGAAGAATGCAAAGCAATTGACAAAGAAGTGCGCGATTTAGTGAAAAAATCAGAAGATTTTGCCAAAAATAGTAAAGAACCAAGCATTGATGAGCTGTATACTGATGTTTACAAATCTGTCAACCGTTAACTGTAAAAAACTACTTGACAAATTCCTCCAACTCCCTTACCATAGTAATGAAGCTATTATTTATCTTCAGTCTGTGCAGATTAAACGACAAAAAACTTAGTATATTTGGCGTCTCATGTTTAATTTTTTGCACTATGTGCACCGTATGTCTTTATAAAACTTCTGGTCTTTTACCTATATAAGCTGAAACGCGCTTATAAGTCGTTTAAGAAAGCATAGTACGCCAATTTTCAGGATTTAGAGAGTGAGCAACTTCTACCATGGGGTTCTTTTACCTTTTTTCTGCTTAGTAAATTTCTTAATATTTATAGCTAATTGCAATTTATGAACGAACATTTGTTTTTGCAGCAAATGGTGTCATTCCAGCGCGTGACGCTGAAATTCAGGAATTTTATTAGGTTAGTGAGTATGAAAGTTATGTTAAAATACACCATTTTTATGGAAAACTGGATCCCAGTGTCAAACACTGGGATGACAAGAAAGGATCACTGGAATGACGGGAGAAGGGGTGCTGAAATGACAGGAAGAGGAGCGCTGGGATGATATCGTGGGGCTACTTGGATAACACCGTCATAAAGTGGAATGAGATCCCAGTTGTGAACTTGGACAACGGGAGGTAATAATACCAATTCCCATTACACAGGGAGCAGATATGCCACTTTACTACGCTATTCTACTTGCTTCAGTATAGGCCTTTTCCTCGTTATTGTCCTATGTAATAGGAATTGGTATAAGAAATCCAACCACAAAATAAACTAGTGAATCTTTTGAAAAGTATATAAAATTTAAGTTTAAGCAAAGAACATGGCAGTTAGACTCATTCCAGACAACCCCGATATCAAATTTAGTAAGTATAGAAAATTGACTGCATTCATTAGTATTATTCTGGTCATTTTTTCGATACTCACTGTTGTGCTACGAGGAGTGAATTTAGGCATAGATTTTACAGGGGGAATTTTGATGGAAATAAAATCTTCGAGCGAAGATCGTGCTGCTTTTGATGTATTGAAAGAAAATGGCTTTACGGTGCAGAGTTCAAAAGTAGGTGACAATTTAGTCATGCGTTTTAAAGAGGAAGGAGATGAAGATAGAATTAAAAGGATAAAGAACATACTAGAAGAAAAGCTGGGTGGTTCAATAAGCTACCGTAAGATAGACTATGTTGGTCCCCAAATAGGCTCAACACAGATATTTGAAGGAATATTATCCATGTTGATTGCAATCGTTGGAATATTTTTCTACGTTTGGCTCAGATTTAATTGGCAATGTGGGTTTGGTGGAATAATAGCACTAGTTCATGACGTGATTTTAACCATCGGTTTTATTAGCCTGACTGGTATTGAGTTTAATATCTCGTCAGTTGCAGCTCTACTTACTGTAATTGGTTATTCAATCAATAATTCGGTAGTTATATATGATCGAATTCGAGAATATCAAAAAGGTGGTAAAGACAGGCATATAAGTGAAATGGTAGATGCAAGTATTAACGCTACATTGTTTCGCACTATCTTAACCTCGGGCACAACCCTGCTCGCTGCTCTTCCTTTGACATTAATTTGTACAGGTGCAGTCAGAGACTTCAGCTTGATTATCTTTTTTGGTTTTGCATTTGGCACTTGTTGTGCAATTTTTATCTCGGCTCCTATATTGACCTGCAGAGCTTT